>DATGYU010000285.1:0-2380 GCA_035297625.1 Prolixibacteraceae bacterium | reverse complement strand
ATCGCTGACCGTCATTTCGGGATCTGAACCGGAAAATTTGGTAAATGTCAGCAAGTTAGTAGCTGACAAATAGACCCTTACCTGTTTCAATCCAATGCCATCTAACGTTGACGACGGAATAGTATATCCTAATTGAAAGTTCTTAAGCCTTAAATAAGAACCGTCTTCCAGAAATCGTGAAGATGGCCTTGCATTGTTTGATTTGGCTGTCCATGCCGCTCTGGGCTGGGTATTGGAAGTCCCTTCTCCGGTCCACCGTTTATCAAAATAGCGTTGGGTAACAGTGAATCCCCGGTAAAAACCTTCAATATCCTGATTGACCTGCACATAAATCTTATTTCCAAAAGACCCCTGAAAAAACATACTTACATCGAAGTTCTTGTAATTGCCTGATAAGGTAGCTCCCCCGTAAAATTTGGGATTGGCGCTGCCTAAATAGACACGATCGTTGTTATCGATAAAGGTATTCCCATCCTGATCCTTGAATTTAACATCTCCTGGATGGATGTTAACACCCTGGCTGGCCGACAATAAAATATCTGTTTCATTCTGGAAAATACCATCCATTTCCAGCAGGTAGAAAGAACCAATGGGATGACCCACCTCAGTGCGGGTAGCATACTGACCTGTTTCAACCAAACCTCCATACAAAGGTGCATCCAGCTTAAGAACTTCATTGTGTAAAAAAGTCACATTTCCACTTATCGAATAGCCCCAATCAACCTTTTTTTTGCGGTAGATCATCTCAAGTTCCACACCTGAATTTAAAACCGAACCGCTATTGATCCATGATGATTCAGCATATCCCACCGAAGGGGGATTAGGCGCCTTAACCAGCATATCTTTGGTCACTTTATAGAAATAGTCAACAGAGAAAGCAAAAGCACCTTTCCATAATTCTGCATCAATTCCTGCATTGTATTGATAACTGGTCTCCCATTTTAGATTAGGGTTACCCAGTGCCGTTTGTGCATAACCGTCATTGCGAACTCCTCCGAAAGGATAATTGAAATAGGGTGAAATACGATCCTTGTTGGCATATAGGCCTATTTCCTGGTTGCCGATTGCTCCATAACCTGCCCTGAGTTTTAAACTTTCCAGCCACTGTACATCAGCCAGGAAGGCTTCCTGCTTGATGGCCCAGCCTGCCGAGGCAGAATAAAAGTTTCCCCATTTGTTATCGCCCTCAAACCGGGAAGAACCATCGCGACGGGCCGTAAATGAGAGGTAATATTTTTCCAGGTAGTCATAACTGAATCGTCCAAAGAATGAGGCAAGGGTAGAATTGGCCTCACTCTGAACACTGTTGATGGTTCCTGTACCGTTTCCAATATAGATCAATTCCCTTTGCTGAATAGGAAAATCAGACTGGCTTGCCGATAGCGCCTTTTGAGCGTTTTTAATTGCTTCAAATCCCAACATGGCTGAAAAATGATGGTTTTCAGAGAATGTGGTTTCATAATTAAAAAAATTGTTTAGGGTCCAGTTGGCCATTCGTACATTGTCAACGGAAAGCCCATTTCGTGCATTTATACGGTTTAAAGTACCCCAGGTTCTGTAAAACTGCCGGTGAATGAAACTCCGGTAGTCCATGCCATAATTGGTAGTAAAGGTGAGCCCTTTTGCCGGCTTAATAATTAAACTTACTTTACCCAGGAAGCTGTCGTCCTTTTGGTTATTATCATTATAATCAGCCATTCCTATGGGGTTATAGCCATCTCCCAGAAATGAATTAAAGCGCTGGTCTCCGAAATACTCCGACGGCAGGTCCACATAGTGTCCATCATCAAACCTTATAGGGATGCCCGGAGTACGGAACAGTGCATACCTGACCACACTACCGCCATTTCCACCTGCCCCGTCACCTGAACTTCCAATAATGTCGTTGCTCGAAATACCAGCCATCATACTTAATCCCAAAGTCATCCATTTACTGACATCACTGTTTACGTCCACCCTGGCCGTTCCTTTGGAATAACCTGTATTCCTGATGATTCCTTTTTGATCAAACAGTGAGGCAGAGACCAAATAATTGGATGTTTCCGTTCCCCCCGAAATCTGGAGTTCATGGGTAGTCATCGCAGCCCTGTTTAGGAGTTCATCCATATAGTTGACATTGGCAAACTTGGCAGCATCGTCGGGGGTGATAAGAGGCCGTCGAAGTCCTTCAGGAAGGAAAGCATTGTCGTTGGTAGCCGCTTCATTATAAATAGTCACATAATCGGTGGTATTCACCATCTTGGTAAGATTTACCGGGAACTGATAGCCATACTCCCCATGATACATTACTTTGGCCTCGCCTTTAGTTCCTTTTTTGGTAGTAATGAGTACAATCCCGTTGGTGGCACGTGAACCGTATACGGCAGCAGCTGAGGCATCC
>DATGYU010000284.1:0-2222 GCA_035297625.1 Prolixibacteraceae bacterium | reverse complement strand
ATAATGTTTCTAAAACATGAATTGTCAATCACAAAGCCATTGAATTATATATTATGTTGAAACTCGGCAACTTGGCTTAAACATTTCCATATAGAAAAATGTCATCCTCACTTTTGCTAAACCGGCATATTTGCATATTTTTGCAACACCTTTCAAAATTGGAAGGGTTGGTTGGGTTGAAAGAGGTGAAAGGGCTACGTTGGCGTTTAAATCTGAAATCGCTAAGCTTTTTTTATTCAAACATCAGACCAAAGGTAATAAAAAATAGATGGTTCCATAGTTCAACGGATAGAATAGCGGTTTCCTAAACCGTAGATCCGGGTTCGATTCCCGGTGGGACTACCAAAGCCACTGACAGTCAGTGGCTTTTTTTATGGATTATACCTTATAATGATTAACAAGGAGAATCCAATGGAATCTTAAGAGAGATAGGATTTAAATACCCGTTGTGCCCGGACAATTTTAAAATGAGTATTAATCAGCTTTTGAAGAAGAATTAACCACCGGATACGGGCAAATCAGTGAAAAGTAGTCGCTTTTGAGTGTATTCCTTTACCAAAAGGTTTTCACTAAAGGTTATTCGACAATCAGTTTGTTCCCAATACTCATTATTTCATTTGAAATTTTTACCATATAAAGGCCGCTGGCCAGGTTGTTAACATCGATTTCACTGATGGAATTGACCAGCTCTTTTTGTATCAACACAACTCCTAAGCCATTGTAAATGGTTAAGGTGAAATTCTGTCGACCTCCCAGATCAATGGTAAGCTTGCCCCTGGAAGGATTAGGGTAAATCTGGATATTTGGCTGTATGCGGCCTTGCTCGCTTCCGACAGGATAGTCTCTAATACAACGAATGCTAAGGCCAATGTTTTTGGGCACCGGGTTGGCGTCCGAGACCGCTTGCCTATACCATTGGTATCGACTCCAGGCCGCGGAGGCATCATACTCGGTGGAGGTCCACCAAAGTCCATTTTCTCCCAAATACTCAAATGTATTGCCAAGGCCCCGCATTCCTCCGGGCAGACCGGTAAAGCCGGTGCTGTTGGTTGCGTCATTGTTGGGAGTTTTCCAGTGCAGGGTACCTGTTTCTTTCATCTTTCCGCCTGCAATTTCCCATCCTCCCAGTAAATTCTCGAGAAGGGTCCATTCTTCATGGGTGGGAATGTGCCATCCTGAGGCACAGATTTTGCCCGTATCATTAACAACGTACCAGTTGTACAGGGCGCCATAGATTGAATCATTGGCTGTTGAATCATTGTTATAATAGCAGCGTCCCCCCTTTTGTAGTTTTGCCCATTGGTCGGCAACGATCACATTGGGAATGAGTACTCCGTTACGATAATGAGTGACTCTCAGGTTTTCTTTCATCCATTCTTGTTTGCCTATCACAATGGTATTATACATATTGCCATCGTAATCTTTTACAGTCTGCGTCCTGGCTTGCAGCATCAAAGCAGTTATTGCAACGATGAACAGTAAAAATGTTTTCATGATCAGAGGGTTTAAAATCAACCGGTCGATAATAAAATGTGTACTTGATGGGGGTTTAATCTTATAAAACGCCATCAACAGACAGAAGGGTTAAGTATGTATCAGCCGATGATCTTGTCTTTTCCTGGCGTAATGACTTGCAATAAATAAAAGTCCGATCACAATGAAAGGGAAAGTGATCACCAATAGGACGCCAAGGGTCGTTGCTACAGAATGGTTCATGCTGTAATTGATATTCCAGACCAAAGGGGTGGTCACAAGGCCGAAAACGGTCAATAGGATACCTCCAATCAGTTCCCATTTCCAGGCAACCCAAAGAATCGCGATTAACAGATAAGAGGGAATCAAATGAACGAAGAAGTCACTGACCTGTTGCCAAAATGTTAACTGTGGATTGAAGGCATCGGCGGCAAACATACTGATAAACAAAATGGCCAGGATACAGAGAATGCGTGGGGTCCAATAGAGGATTTTAATGGCAGTTGACATTGCATTGGTTTTTTAACTTCTACTCTTATGGCTTTTCGATCTGCCCCGTTTATTTAAGTGGGTTCTGGATTCCACTTTAATTATTAGTGAAAGACCCTTCCAAAATCACATCAATTTCACTATTTGTACGTTCGTTGCATACAATTAGTTTTGTTTACTACATTGATTTTCAAAAATAGGCAAGGGGAGATGCAAGTTTAAAGTTTAAAGTTTAAAGTTTAAAGTTTAAAGTTTAAAGT
>DATGYU010000283.1:0-10345 GCA_035297625.1 Prolixibacteraceae bacterium | reverse complement strand
TATCCCCAACGTGGGCCATAGCGATGGGATCATGCCCGTGGGAATCAGTACCATCCAATGGTTTTTGGAAATGAACAAATAGCTATACAGAGTTTATTTGGCAGGAATTGAACAGGGGTTTAAAGTTTAAAATTTAAAGTTTAATGTTTTATGCAGTGAAAATATGGTATCTGAATGCAGATTAATTCTTGACAGATTCGACATAAAATGATACCATAATCCCTGCAGCTATTCCGCTTAACTCCTCTTTTTTAATATTGAATATCAGAATAAACCAAAAATTAATCAAAGGTTGAAAAGATAAAAGCTTTTCAACCTTTTTTATTGTAAAGCGCCTTTTTGGCTTTCGCATTTTGTATTTAAAATTTCTGTATGGGAGGTGATCGCAACTGCTAATTATTAGAAGGTGGTTCGAAGATCGTTCGAAGGTGATTCGAAGATGGTTCGAGTGCGAACGAATAAACTTCTAACGATTTTCTAATGATTTTCTTATTATTTTCTAATGACATTAAGTAGCGATAATATACTTTGTGAAGTCCATATTTTAGGACACAGGTTTCTACCCTGAATAAAATTTACCAGGTTAATGCAAATAATGCCTTGCCAGGCTTTAAAAGAAAGTCGTTTTCCCTGGATTCCAGGGCCTGTAAAAATGAGTGAATTAAATCATCTCAGGCAAGTCTTATTCCGCTGACCATGCGCCCTGTTTGAATGCCGTCGCGGCGGGCCGAATAAAAAAGGTCAGGATGTTCAAAAGAGCACAATCCCATCACTTCTATGTTTTCTTCATTTAGGCCAGCTTCCAATAAGATCGTTTTATTGGCTTCCCACAAATCGAAATAGGCTTTCCCAGCATGGAGAGAAGGTTTCAGTAAAGCTCCCGTATTGTTAAAATTTTCTTTAACGGCCTGTATTACCTCGGGACCCACTTCATAGGCATGCATATGGATGGAAGGCCCGATACCGGCTTGTATATCTGCAGGATCACAGCCAAAAGCCTCGGTCATTTTACGCACTGTAAGAGCGGCAATTTTAGCAACGGTTCCCCGCCAGCCTGCATGGACAGCGGCTACCACCTTTTTCTTTGGATCGAAAAGCAGGATTGGCACACAGTCGGCCGTTTGTATACAAATAAACAATCCCGGTTCAGCAGTAATCAAGGCATCGGTATTGGCAATGGCAGGCAGGATATTTTCAGAAGTTACAATGGCCACATGATCCGAGTGGGTCTGCCGTGGAAAAACAAACTTTCGGGCATCCCATTCACACGAGATGGCCAACTCTTTTCGGAAGTTTTTATAAAAGTCTTCCTCGTCACCGGTAAAGCGTGGGTTATTACCCGAGGCCCATCCTTCTTTGGTAGTGATAAAATGGGCAATTCCTTTATATTGTTTGAAACTTTCAAACTTGAAGATTGAAAGCTTTCCCTGGATCATCTTTCTCATGAGAATAAAATTTTGCGCTAAGTTACCCGGCAAAACGATCATTAAAAATGAAATAAATCGTTGTACCTTATCAATTAAAATTTATCTTCTGCCCTTCAGCTTTCATCGACACTAAACACTTCAAATGTTTTTCTATCCTTTAAGCAGCTGGTTCATTTTTTCCTTGTTAAGTATTTTGATGGATCGGCGCTGGGTTACTATCAGGCCTTCCTGCACCATTTCGCCAAGGGTGCGTGACAGCGAAGGGCGGGCAACACCAAACATTTCGGCCAGCTGTTCCTGCGATTGGGGCACTTCCACCGTATGCAGATTATCGCCTGCCTTCTCCAACAAATAATGGGCAATTTTCTGCTTAATGGTTTTAAAGGACAAGAATTTTAGCTTTTGGGACAAGAACTGCGCTCGGGTTGAAATGGTATTCAGATAATTGTTCAGTATCAAGGAATTCATCTGAAGCAGTTTTACAAATTCAGGCTTTAAGATCGACACCATTTCTACCTCCGTATTGGCCGATACTGTCACGGGAAAGCGGTTTTGTTTTCCAAAGAGAAAAGCAGTGGCAAGTGGTTGCGGAACTCCCAGATCTTCAATTTTGATGGTCTTTCCCGAATAATCATTCATCTCGGCCTTGACGCTTCCCCGCTGGACAATCAGAAGGCGGTCGCACAGGTCTCCGGCAGAAGTGATCACTTCGTTTTTACCATAGGTTCTCACCTGGTAATGAATCTGGTTAAAAAGCGTGTTGATATCTTCAGGGGCAAGTCCCGAAAAGATGGACGACTGGCAAAGAATTTCAGGTCGGATCATAAAAGTGCTGTGTTTGTAACATTTGATACAATTCAACGAACGAATCCGTTCTAGTTTTGTTGGCGAAAAATAGCAGAAAATATGATACGCGAGATAGTAAATATAGATGAAGAGAAATGTAATGGCTGCGGGGTATGTGTTCCCAATTGCCATGAAGGGGCATTACAGATTATTGATGGGAAGGCCAGGCTCATTAGCGAGCTGATGTGCGACGGGTTGGGAGCCTGCCTTGGCCATTGTCCCGAGGGAGCCATTACCATCGAAAAGCGGGAAGCCGATGAATATGATGAAGTGCTGGTCGTTCAGCAAATCATTCCTAAAGGAAAAAACACAATGGTGGCCCATCTTAAACATCTGAAAGAGCATGAAGAATTTGCTTTTTTGAAACAGGCTGTCAGTTACCTGAGAAACAATGCCCCGGAAATTCCCTTTAGTGTCGATGCCGTTATTGCTGAAGTTCATGCAGGAAAAATTCCCTCTTCTTCAGGCCATGCCTCAGGAGGATGTCCTGGTTCACAGGCGGTAAGCTTTGAACCGCAGAACTTACGTTTTGCCCCTTCTCCCGCGGCAGCGGATGCTCCGTCGGCATTGCGTCAATGGCCCGTCCAGCTTCATCTGATCAACCCTGCAGGATCTACTTTCCAGGGAACCGATCTTTTGCTGGCTGCCGACTGCGTAGCCTTCAGCCTTGGAAATTTCCACACCAAACATCTGCCCGGTAAATCGCTTGTGATTGCCTGCCCTAAACTGGACCAGGGAAAAGAAATTTATATTGAAAAGATACGCCGCCTGATTGATGAGGCCCGGGTAAATACCATTACCATCATGATGATGGAAGTTCCCTGCTGCGGTGGCCTTTCCCAAATGGTGAGAATCGCGGCCTCCCAGGCCACACGACGGGTTCCTGTGAAGGAAACAATTGTAAGCATCAAAGGTGAGATTTTAAGTGAAGACTGGGTATAAGTTAGAAAATTATTCTTTTGTAGATATTTCCCCTGAGGCCTTAAGTTCTTTAAAGTCCTTAAGGTCCTTAAGGTCCCGGGGAGGAGAATAAAATGAGAAGATGTCATCATAGGCTGTTGCACTTGCAAATTATTGATAAAACTCAATAAAAATAATTGCCAGTTTAAGTAACCATATTCCCTGATTATGCGAAGAAGAAGTTGAAAAACTAATTCACCATAAAACAGAAGTATATGGAAGAAAAACTGATTACCCTTGCTTCTTTACCTTATTCAAAAGCTGAGATACTGCGTTCGCTATTGGAATCCGAAGGCCTGGATTGCTTTTTGGAAAATGTTGATTTTCTCCAGGATGGGATGGATACGGGCGTTAGTGTTCGCATTTATGAAAAGGATGCATTGAAGGCTTTTCCTGTACTGGATAAGATGCTTGGAAAGGTTACAAGGGATCCTGTTAAGCGGGAAAACTATGTGCTGGTGCCGGTGGACTTTTCCGATTATTCATTAAAGGCGGCTGTTGTAGGCTTTGATATTGCCCAGAGCCTTGGGGCCAAAATGGTATTGTATCACTCGAGTCCTCAGCCCGAGTTCTTGACCATCCCTTATTCCGATGTGATAGTTTATGATTCTGCCCTATACCTGAACTATGAGCTGACGGAAAAGGAAACCAATGAGAAGTTTGAAAAGTTCATCAATGAGATGACCGATAAGATTGATCTGGTCAAATGGAAAAAAGCCAAGCCAGAATATATTGTCAAGGTAGGCGATGCGATGGATGATATTTTAGCCTATATCGATATCCATCCCCCCAAGCTGGTTGTAATGGGTATCCGGGGAGGCGATGCTCAGTCGGATGATTTAATGGGAAGTACCACGGCAGGAGTAATTTTCAATACCAAAGTTCCCGTGCTGGCCCTGCCCGAAAAGACTCGGGACAACTGGCTGGAGAACTTCAAAAGCGCAGCCTATGCCACCAATTTCGAACCCAATGATTTTATTGCAATCGACAGGCTCATGAAATTACTCACTCCCTTTAAGGCCAAAGTGATGTGTCTGCATGTCGACCAGGGCAATAATCCCAGGCTTGATGAAGCCCGGCTGGAAGGGATGAAGCAGGCTTTAAGCGAAAAATATCCCCAGTCATCTTTTGAATGCCATCTGGTGCAAAGCAAGAGTTTCCCTGATGCGGTTGACAATTTTATTAAGCAAAATCAGATAGATCTTTTGGCCCTGACCACCCATAAAAGGAATTTGCTGACACGGTTGTTTAACCCAAGTGTCACCCGCAAGATGGTGCTCCACACTCAGACCCCTTTGCTGATCTTTCATGGCTAGAAGAAGTTTAAAGTTTCAAGTTTAAAGTTTCAAGTTTCCTGAGCTAGTTCAAGGTTAGGGACCTTAAAGAATTTAAGGAATTTAGGCATTATTGGAATTAGGCTGTCCGCTGCCTTATGGGCACTGTTACTTGAAACTTGGAATTTGAAACCTGGAACTTCTAAAAAACAAAGTCCCCGCCAACGCAAGGTTAACGGGGACTTTTTATTTTTATAAGTTGATTTTACAGGATAAACATGGCATCGCCGTAAGTGCCAAAGCGATACTTTTCCTTGATGGCTTCCTTGTAGGCTTTCATCAGGTTATCGTAACCTGCAAAGCCGGCGGCCATCATCTGCAGGGTTGAAAGGGGCAGATGGAAATTGGTGATCATACGGTTGGCTACCGAGAAATCATAGGGAGGAAAGATAAACTTATTGGTCCAGCCTTCAAATGGTTTCAGATGGCCTTGGGTAGAAACTGAACTTTCAATGGCACGCATGACGGTGGTACCCACGGCACAGATGTTTTTGCGCTCATCTTTGGCAGCGTTGACAATGTTGCAGGCCTCCTCGGAGATCCATATCTGTTCTGAATCCATCTTATGCTTGGTCAGGTCTTCCACATCCACGCTTCTGAAATTACCCAGTCCTACGTGAAGGGTTACAAAGCTAAAGTTTACCCCTGTAATTTCAAGACGCTTTAAAAGTTCACGGCTAAAGTGCAGTCCGGCAGTGGGAGCAGCAACCGCCCCTTCATGCTTGGCAAAAATGGTCTGGTAGCGATCCTTATCTTCTGGCTGAACCGAACGTTTGATAAATTTGGGAAGGGGAGTTTCGCCCAGTCCGTAGAGTGTCTTTTTGAATTCATCATAAGGACCGTCAAACAAGAACCTTAGTGTACGGCCTCTTGAAGTGGTATTGTCGATTACCTCGGCCACCAGTAAATCATCTTCACCAAAATACAGTTTATTGCCAATACGTATTTTACGGGCGGGGTCTACCAGTACATCCCAAAGGCGCTGTTCGCGGTTCAGTTCCCGAAGCAGGAAAACTTCAATTTCGGCCCCTGTTTTTTCCTTGTTGCCATACAGGCGGGCAGGGAATACCTTGGTATCATTAAAAATGAGTACATCCTTATCTCCAAAATATTCAACGATATCTTTAAAAACACGGTGTTCAATTTTCCCTGTTGCACGATGCAAAACCAGCATTCTCGACTCATCTCTGTTGGGTGATGGATGCAAGGCAATTAACTCCTCCGGCAAATCGTATTTAAACTTTGATAATTTCATCCCTATTTTGGTTTATTAATAATTTTATAGTTGAAAATCGTAAAATTAATTATTGATTAATCATTCAGCAAAACCCCCTTTTACGAGTGATTGTTCAATTTGTTTCACAATTATTTAATTTTTCCAGAAAAATTGATAGATCCCATGCATCTTCCAGTTTCTGTTCTCCTATGCGGGTACGGCACAACCCGGTAAGATAGGCCCCGCTATTCAGTGCAATGCCCAAATCCCTTGCCAGGGAACGGATATAAGTGCCTTTGCTGCAAACAATGCGTAAAATAACCTGTGCGGGCGAAAACTCAAGCACTTCCAATTCAGAGATGGTTATTTTCCTTGATTGCAAAACAATATCATTTCCTTTACGGGCGTGTTCATAGGCTCGTTTCCCATCTATTTTTATGGCGCTGTACACAGGAGGCACCTGATCGGTTTCACCCAAAAAAAATGAAAGCTTTTCCTGTACAAATTCAAGGGTCAGGTGATCAGTGGCAAATGTTTCATTTTCGGCCGTTTCCAGATCATACGAAGGAGTGGTAGCCCCTAATTTTAGGGTGGCGATGTATTCTTTTTCTTTGGCCTGAATCAGATCAATGTTCTTGGTCTGTTTACCCGTACAAACGATCATTAGCCCGGTGGCCTTGGGATCCAGCGTGCCGGCATGGCCCACTTTTAGCTTCTTAACCCCCGTTTTGCGGCACAGTGTATTGCGCAGCTTTCTCACAAGGTCGAAGGAAGTCCAGTCCAGTTCTTTGTCAAAAAGAAGGATCTCCCCTTTCTGAAAATCGTACTCTTCAATGGATCTTTCCATCGTGAAACACTTAAAATAAGTTATTGGTAAAAAAGAAATACCTGAAAAATTTCAGGGCGCAAAGATAGCAATCCCTCAACCAATTATGCAAGAGATTTTTATAAATAAAACAAGGGATGCAGGGAAGGTTATTTTTCAGCCTTGGGTTTTTTCATGATGGCATAGATTTCAAAAAGAAAGCCAAACAGAACTACCAGAGGAGCCAGGGTAATTCTTCTGAAGCTAAATATCTCAGGATTAAACACTGAAGGGTCATTGCTTTTACCCCCGGTCATCAAAATAAAGCCAAATACAATGATGGCAAACCCGATAACCAGTAATTTAAGATTTTCTTTTCCCACAGCAAAACCGCTCATGTCTTCAAAATATTTCTTTTCCATCACTTATAAAATTTTGTGTAAAGTTAGCTGAAAAGTTCCAAAATACAACATGCTGCCTTAAAGGCCGCTAATAAAACAACTCATCAAATTTAAGGCGCAGAAATTTATTGACCGCAAAATAGGTGGAAGCCCATGAAATCAATATTCCCAAAAGGAAAACAGATACAAAAACGATCCCAAATATCTGGAAGTCCTGCATGTCAACGATTCCTTTTAACTCCTGCGAATAGGAAAACATTAAAATAAACAAAAGCACATTGGCTGCAAAGGCCCCAATTACGCCAAACCGCAGACTGCGTTTGATAAACGGGGCACGGATGAAACTGTCGGTAGCACCTACCAAAAGCATGGTGTTGATAATAAAACGCTGCGAATAAATCGATATACGAATGGTATTGTTGATCAAAGCCGAAAAGATAAAAAGCAGCAATCCCGAAAACAGGATAAGCACAATGCCGATCTTTCTTACATTCTCATTGATGATATTGACCATATCCCTTTGGAACAATACTTCCTTTACCTGGGGATATTCCATAAACTTCTTTTCCAGGACGGATAATTTTTCCGAGTTGGCATAATCGGCCATCAGCTTCACATCGATGGAAGAGAGCAAAGGGTTATAGCCCAAAAAGCCGGTAAAGTCTTCCCCCAGCTCTTCCTTTAAACGGGCAGCAGCGGTTTCCTTGTCAATGTACTCTACCGACTTTACAAATTGTGTCTGCTTCAGCGCTTTTTGAAGATCCGCAATTTCCGACTCCTGTACATTGTCATTCAACACCAGGGTAAAGCCGATGTTTTCACGTACGTATTTGGCCAGCCGTTCTGCATTGAGCAAAACAATACCAAGCACACCGACGAGAAACAATATCATGGCGATACTCACCGTGGAGGTCAGATAGGATTTGAAAATCCGCTTTTTAAGCTTTTGCGGCTGAACTTTGCCTGCCATTATAGGTTTACTTTTTTAATTTAAAAACATAGAAAATATACCCTCCTATGGCCAAAAGCAAGAGGATGGAACTGGCCAGGGAAACCTTATTGCCCAAGTAATAGGATTGAGGTTCAAACTTAAATTCAATTTGATGCTTGCCTGCCGGGATGACCATTGCCCTGAGCACAAAATCTGCCGGTAAATGGTCGGTTTGTTTTCCGTCAATCAAGCTAACCCATCCTTTGGGGTAATAAATCTCAGAGAAAACAGCCAACTGTGCTCCGCTGTTCACGGTAGCTTCATACTTTAAATAGTTGGGCTTGTATTCCACCAGTTTAATCTCTCCTTCCCCTGTTCCGTTCTTAAAGCCAGAGAGTTCATCATCATAACGTTTGTTGACAATGGCTGTTGTCCTGGGATCAAAATTCTTTAATGATGTAATTTCCTGATCGGCATTGTCCACCAGCTTGACTTCCCTGACCAGCCATGCATTGCCCAGGGCGTGGCTATTTACCAGCGGTGCACTTTTAAGGTCGTAAATAATGTATTTGGTATTAAGCATGTTGATAACCGGCAAATTGGCCATCACCGAATCAATGGTGGCAGGCTGTTTGAATCCGGCAATCAGGGTCTGCATCTCAGGAGTGATGCCATAGGTGATCAACTCATTGTATCTTTCCATCTTGGCGCCATGGTAACCACCGATAGATTTATGAAAATACGAGGTGCGGGCATCCCCAAAAGGATTGTTTAAGTTCAGCACCCTGTAATACAAATCCTTGTCTTTTTTGATCTCCCTGTCAACTGGAGCCTCCTGGAAAGGAGCAGCCACTTCCTTGGGAGAAGTAAAATGTTCGTTGTTAAAATATCTTTTGTTGACCGGCCACATATCCACCACCACAAGGCCTACCCACAAGATCAGGGCATACTGGGCCTTTAGCTTATGGTTCCAGTAGGCCCACAAACCGGCAGCGGCCAGGGCTACAAACAGAAAGGTGCGAAAAGCATCCATGCGCAGCGCGCTCTCACGGTCCGAAATCAGGGCATCGATAAACTGCTGAGGATAGCCCATCTGCAGGTATTGGGCATCCGTGCTGCCCGAAAAGCTTCCTGCCATACCAGGGATAACAGCAAATAGTAGGGCCAGCCCGCCGGTAATACCAAAGGAATATTTCAGTCCTTTCATAAACTCGGCATCGGTGATCTTTCTCATATACACTTCCCTAATAGCCAAAGCGCCCAAAAGGGCCATGGCGAACTGCTGAATGACGAGGATATTTTTAACATCCCTGAACTTGTTGTATCCAGGGAAATAATCGATCATCAGGTTGGTTAAAAGCGAGAAGTTTTTACCCAGCGAAAGCAATAAAGAGAATACAAATACGGACAGCAGCCACCATTTGTCTTTTCCTTTTACGATAAAAAGGCCAAGCACAAACAAAAAGCACAATACCGCCCCAAAATAAAAGGGAGCCATCGAGATGGGCTGGCTTCCCCAGTACATGGGCATGCCACCCTCCACCATCTTTTTGGCACGATCGGCTCCTTGCGATTCGGCAAGCATTTTATAGGTGGCCGAGTTGGTACTCAAAGGCTCACCCATGCCCCCTCCTTTAAAGCGGGGAATAAAAGCAGTCATGGCTTCTCCCAGGTCGTAACTGTAGTCAAGCATATAATTTTTATCCAGTCCGCTGGTTTTCTTCTCTCCGTTGAGCGTTAATTCAGACTGGCCGCGCATGGAATATTTGCCGTATTCGTACGTGGTATATAAACGTGAAAAGTTAGTGCCAATAGCCAACAGGGCAGCTACCAGCAAAAAAGCTGTAGTCTTTGAAAATTCAGGAAGGGTCTTTTCCTTAATGGCGAAAATTAAATAAGTAATACCCAGGATAAGCACTAAAATGGCTGCATAGTAAGTCATCTGCAGATGGTTGGCACTCAGCATCCAGGTAAGGCCAAGGGCGGCAATCAGGCTCCCTGCGATTCGGTTCTTTTTATAGGCCACCAGAATACCCGCTACAAGAAGCGAGATATAGGTCAGGGCATGAGCTTTGGTCATATGCCCGGTGACCATTACCACAAAGGTGAAAGTCATCATTCCGTAGGCCAGGCTGGCAGCAAAGGCAGGCCAGACAGCCATATCCAACAGGAGGCACAATACAAAGAAAAATCCAAAGCTAAAGGTAAGGATCATCACCGGCTGGGAGATGGAAGTAACCGCCTTTTGGATCTTGGCAAACCACTCCCCCGGATACATGGTCGAGGTCAGGTAAGCGGGCATCCCTGAGAACATATTGTTGGACCACAAGGCTTCCTTGCCTGTCGATTCGCGGTAATCGACAATTTCTTTGGCCATTCCTTTGAAGTTCATGCCGTCGGAACTTTGCAGTTTCTTTCCTTCCAG
>DATGYU010000282.1:0-5103 GCA_035297625.1 Prolixibacteraceae bacterium | reverse complement strand
AAATAGGACAGGTGCCAACGGCTGAACAACTGGAAACGCAGCCTCATTGGAGCTGGTTTATGACCTGGGGCTATTTCATCAGCAAATACAACAAAAGTGAAGATGTAAAAGCCATTTATAATCATCCCTCAGTACTTACTTTGGATGAAATCGACTTCAAAAATGGTAAATGGAAGGTGAAATAACCTGGCCAAAATATTCATTATCAAAAAGGGCATCTCCATCATAAACGAAGATGCCCTTTCTTTTTTGCTGAATTTCAAATCCGGAAGGATACCTAAAACCATCATCTCCAAAAGTTAACAGAAATGTAAATGCGACAGGGATATTATGGCAAATAGTATTAAATCAGGCGATTATCGCATTTTCACAAATTTTTTAATTATGCTCTTGTAGCCCCAACTAATTAAACCAGTACACAGGCAAGGTTACTTTCAGATAAATCTCATCAAGTTTTGTTTAGGACAAAAAAGTGTATCCATTTCCTTTGCATTGAGGTTTGCCTCATACCATGTTCATTCCTTCGTCTTATTTCCTTCAATACTAATTCATATATAATTCGAATATAATACAAATATAATTCGTAAAAATACGTATTATATTCGAATTATATATGAATTATATTCGAATTAAATTCGAATTAGTACTGAATCAGGTAAGACTATGGTAAGACAAAGGTATGAGGCAAACATTAAATGAACAATGCAAAACAAATAAAGGCGAATGGCTCGCTTATGGGCATTCGAATTTATTAAAGCTCAGTAATGAATAGCTTTTGATAAATTATTAATTATATTTATGCTTTAAATCAGCTTGCCATGAACCGTTTTAAAAGCATAAAGTTCCTCTTGTTGGGATTTTTGATGGTCCCTCACTTTTTTGCAATGCAGGCACAAACCCGTAATTTCAGGATTATAGGATATGTTACCAGCTGGAACGATGTGCCGTCCTTTATTCAATCATTTGATTTTAAGCAGGTAACTCATTTAAATTGTGCATTTCTCAATCCGGATGCTTCGGGCAATCTTGTAGGTGTCAATAACGGGCTCACCCAACTGGTCGCCAAAGCGCATGAAAACAATGTGAAAGTGCTGGTTTCGATTGGTGGTGGTTCGGCCGGTGAGGGGATGATCAAGGATAATTTTCACAGACTAATCAGTACCAGTGAAAACAGGGCGGATTTTATTCACCGCCTGATGGTTTACCTGGATACTTACCAGCTTGACGGGCTGGATGTGGATGAAGAAGGTCCAGCCATTAATAACGATTACGGGTCATTTATCAAACAGCTTGCCGACTCGCTCAAACCCAAAGGAAAACTGATGACTGCCGCGGTAGGATGGGGCAATGAAAATATTCCTGATAAGGTATTACCGCTGTTTAATTTCGTTACCCTGATGGCTTATGATGAAACCGGCAGCTGGGATTTGACCCGTCCAGGGCAGCACTCTCCTTATGTTTATGCCGAAAAGATGATCAAAGACTTTAAGGCGCGCGGTGTGAAAAAGGAAAAACTATGCCTGGGACTGCCTTTTTATGGATACGGCTTTTATAATTCGGCAGGTAGTTACAATTACAACGAATTGCTGGCAAAATTTCCCGATGCATGGCAGAAGGACCAAATCGCCGATACGATTTATTACAACGGAATCCCTACAATTTGGAAGAAAACAAAACTGGCCATGGCCCAAGCTTCTGGGGTGATGATATGGGAATTGTCGCACGATACCATTGGGGATCGATCGCTGTTAAAGGTAATTTCTTCAACAGTGGATTCTGTTCGTGTTGATGTTTCTTCCAGAAGAAAAAAATAGCTTTACGTGAAAATTGGTTTTAATATTTTAATACCAGAAAGATGAAATATGCCCTCAATTTCCTGTGCTTTTTTATATCCATTGGTCTTATGGCCCAGTCTGAAAAGAAAGAAAAGGACATCAAACAAAACTGGAACTTTGGCGCCTTGCCCACCATCACTTATGATACCGATCTTGGCTTTCAATACGGGGGATTGATTAACCTGTTTGATTACGGTGATGGTTCTCGTTATCCGAGGTATGATCATTCTTTGTATTTTGAAGTTTCAAGATTTACCAAGGGTAGCGGCATTAATAATTTCATTTATAATTCTGACCGGCTAATCCCGGGTATTGAAACTACCGCAGACTTTGCCTATTTGACCGATCAGGCTTATGATTTTTATGGGTTCAATGGTTTCGAGTCTGTTTTCCATCCTGAATGGATTGATAAACAAGATCCAGCCTATAGGACTCGCATGTTTTATAAGTATGATCAAAAATTGCTGAGGTTAAAACTGGACGTCCAGGGAAATATTGTTGGAGAACGTTTGCGGTGGACCGCGGGGGTGAACTATCAGGATTTCAAAATTGGGTCAGTGAATATTGATAAGCTTAACAAAGGAAAATCGGTGAAAGATAAACTTCCTTCGCCGGCAGATGAGCCCGGATTGTATGAACGATATCAACAATGGGGTATTATTGGTGCTGAGGAAGCCAATGGTGGAATTATTCCCACTTTCAGGGCGGGGCTTGTATTGGATACAAGAGATAATCGCCCCAACCCCATGAAAGGGATTGCCACTGAAATATTGCTGGAAACCTCGCCGGAGATAATGGGGGCAGAAAGTGCTTTTACTCAATTGGGCATTATCCACCGGCAGTATTTTACGCTGATACCTAAAGATTTATCCTTTGCTTACCGCCTTGGATATCAGGCTACATTATCAGGGAATGTTCCTTTTTATTACAAGTCACATATTATCAATTCGGTACTGACAGGTTCAGCCTCGGGAGGACTTGGTGGAGCAAAAACACTTCGCGGGATCCGCCGCTACCGTATCGTGGGAGAAGACATGGCTTATGGAAATGCCGAGCTTAGATGGAAATTTGTAAGGTTTGACTGGATTAACAATCATTTTTATCTTGGCCTGAATGCCTTTACCGACTTTGGAAAAGTAACCCGAAAGACAGATGTGGAAAGCATTGTTGGACCAATAAGCTCTATTCCCCAGCCAGATTATTTCAGATGGGGAGCCGAGAAAATGCATTATTCCTACGGAGCCGGGTTGCGCATTGCCATGAACGAAAACTTTATCATTGCTGCCGATTACGGCTTGGCGGCTGACAGTCAGGATGGGGAGTCGGGATTTTATATGGGGTTGAACTACCTGTTTTAGCAGTTTAAAATTTAAAATTTAAAGTTTCAAGTTAGAATGGGCGTGGTGTAAATTGTAAATCGTCTAATTGTAAATAACAATTTAAGGTAGCCTGGTTCCTTTGGCGGCCCACCAGTAGATGGCCTGCATTTCAAACCGGCCACCTGCAACTGCCGGGTCAGAAGATTCCATGCGCAAGGCTTCAGCAATAGAATCGACATCAAAAATGAGTATTCCCCTATACTTTTCCCCGTTCTCAAAAGGACCGGCTACGACCAACTTTTTGGTAGCCGCCATTTCATTTATGTGTTTCATGTGCCCTTCCATCATTTTAGTTAAAGTGACAGAATCCTGATCTTGTTGAGGGCCCTTGTTTAGCAACATGAAAACATATCTTTTCATGACATAGGTAGTGTCGCCACCCTGTGTTTTAAATTCACGTTGAGCAAATGTTTGGGATGCAATGACAATCAGAAATGCGCCAATAATGATTGACTTAATTTTCATAGTTAATCAGATATAGTTGATATTAAGAGAGCGTTTTAAAGCTAACAGTAGGGGTTGTTATTTTTTTAGCTTATCCTTAAAGACCTTTCTGAACTTCTCAAGTTTTGGTACAATTACCATCTGGCAATACGGTTGATTTTTATTATTCTCATAGTAATCCTGATGGTAATTTTCGGCTTTATAAAAAGCGTCAAAAGGGGTGATTTCCGTTACCACAGGTTTGCCAAATACATTTTCCTTGTTGAGTTCAGCCTTATATTTTTCGGCAGCTTCTTTCTGAGCAGGAGAATGGTAAAAAATTACAGACCGGTATTGCGTGCCAACATCCGCTCCCTGCCTGTTGAGAGTAGTAGGATCATGGGTTTTCCAGAATACTTCAAGCAGTTCGTCAAAACTGATAACAGATGGATCATAGGTGATTTGTATGGCTTCAGCATGACCTGTCAGGCCGGAGCATACTTCCCGGTAGGTTGGGTTCTTAATTTTGCCCCCTGAATATCCTGATTCTACTGTTTCCACCCCTTTAAGGCTTTTAAATATGGCTTCTGTGCACCAAAAACACCCGTTGCCAAAAGTGGCAGTTTCTCTTTGTGCTGAATTGGCTAACTGTGTCATTGATAAAAATATTAGTATCAAAAATAGTTTGTTCATCGTTTATGCTTTCAAGTTAAAACAAGCGTATAAAGAAAGTGTTCAGTGTTCAGTAGGCAGTAACCACCCTGTAGTGCTGATTACTGAATACTGAACACTGGCCACTTTTTCTTACACCAGCAATTCATCCAGGTTTTCCATGGCAGCAGATAACCCTTCTTTAAAGCCCATTTCCAAAATCTTATCGATATCAGCTTCTTTTTCATAGGTTATGGCTATAAATACGGTGGTAGTGTCACCTGTTTCCTGGAATTCATTGCTCCAAACCGATACCGGCATGTTGTGATCAATATTTCCTTCTTCATCACAGAATGCATCCTTTCCGGAATAGCTGATAAAAGGAGTAATTGAATGGAATTCTGCGCATGACCAGTGCTTTGTTCCATCCGGGCCAACCATGGCATAAATCCAGGTGCCGCCTTCTTTAAAATCCATTGATTTGGTTTCTGCCTTCCATGGCTTGGGAGCCCACCACTTATCCAGTAATTCCTTTTCTGTCCATGCAGCCCACACCTTTGCAAGCGGAGCAGCAAATTCCCTTTTGACAAAGATTTTCTTGTTTTCCTTATCAACGGAAAATTCCATCATAAGACTTGTTTGTGCTTTCATGTTCATTTGTTTTTAAGTGATTCAATACATTATCAAGCTGATCAAAACGATTGTACCAATGTTGTCTGAATGGTTCTAACCATTGCTCGATCGCTATCATTTTGGTTGAATCCATCTGATAGTAAATCTCTCTGCCTACCTTTTCCTGTTTTAATAATTGACAT
>DATGYU010000281.1:0-13009 GCA_035297625.1 Prolixibacteraceae bacterium | reverse complement strand
ATCACGGAGCAGTATAACAAGGACAAGATGATCGAGGACAAGATCTCCGACCTGGAGAAGTCGAACAAGGAGCTATCGGCCTTTAACCATATTGCCAGCCATGATTTGCAGGAGCCATTGCGAAAGGTGCAGACGTTCATCTCGCGCATCCGGGAAAAGAACTATGAGCAGTTTTCCGACAACGTGAAGGATTACTTCTCGGGCATCGAGCGGGCCACCCAGCGCATGCAGAGGTTCATCGAGGACCTTTTGCTTTATTCCAGGGCCTCGAACGTGGCGCGCATCTTTGAACCGACCGACCTTAACGAATTGCTGGAGAACACCCGCCAGGAGCTTTCCCAGCTGATAGAGGAGAAAAACGCCCGGATCCTTTGCGAGTCTCCTTTACCGGTACTGAATGTCATTCCGTTCCAGATTCAGCAGCTGTTTACCAATTTGATCTCCAATTCCATCAAATACTCCAAGGCGGATGTTGCCCCCCTGATCAGTATCAGCTGCCGGATGGTTTCGGCCAGGAACCTTGCAGGGCTGGTGAGCAATCCCAACAGCCGCTATTACAAGATCTGCCTGACGGATAACGGCATCGGCTTTGATCAGCGTCATTCGGAGGAGATCTTCACCCTTTTCTACCGTTTGCACAGCAAGACGGCCTACAGCGGCACGGGGGTAGGCCTGGCCATCTGCAAGGTGATCATCGAAAACCACAAGGGATACATCAAGGCAGAAAGCAGCCCGGGTATGGGGGCTTCCTTCAGCTTTTACCTGCCTGTATAAAAAATCGGCTAAAAATGTTTATAATGTAATATTTAGGCGAAATAATGTAACAACATTTCAACCCCTCTGGTCTAAGTTTGTATGGAATTAACAATGCTGATTTTGCTAATAAATCTAGATAGCATGAAAACAAATCAAAAAAGCCGCCAAGGTCAAGGTACTAAAAGTGGCAATAAAACAGATCAAAGCATTATAACTAAAAGCCCCGAACACAGGACCAGGAAGAATGAGGAGATATCCACTACTACAGACATGGCTGAGGAGCCATCGCCAAATCCTAACCCGAATCCTGCACCCAATCCTGATATGCCACCAAATCCTTCTCGCAGGGAATATGAAGACCCGGGCCATGAACATACCCATAGGGAACCCTCGTCGTCATCATCTATTTACTCAGGAAGATTTACAGGTTAAGCTTATTGTAACTTGTAATGAATACAGAAAAAACAAATCCACTATATATATTATCAGCTGATACTCAAAAAAAGAGGTGAATGTGAACCCGGGATTTACATTCACCTCTTTTTTGTGGCCAGCCATAAAATCCCCAGCAAGTTAAGGACCAATCCCGATTGTTGTAGAGGAAAAGGACAGGAGCAAGGGGCGAGGAGAACAGGAAAGAAGGGTGTGAGATGAGAAAATGAGAAAATGAGAAAGTGAGCAGTGATCAGGGAAAACAGTGGTCAGTTGCCAATCCTTCAATCCTTCAGCGCCTTAAAAAGTGAGAGAATGGGAAAATGAGAAAGTGAGCAGTGATCATGGAAAACAGTGGTCAGTTGCCAATCGCTTAATCCTTCAATCCTTCAATCCTTCAGTTTTCTTAAATTGGACTTTTAAACTAAAAGCTCACATCTCTCTTTAGGTTTTTCGCTTGATCCAATGTCTGTTGTAATCCTGCATTAGATATTTATTAATAACCCACTGGTAACCTTTCTGTATCCGAGGTTACAGAAAGGTTACCAGTGGGTTACTAATGAGTTACAGATGATGGCATAGTGCAGAAAAAGAAGACCAGAAAACGACCATCATCATGAGCTTTCTTCAATAGGTTATAAACATTGATTTTCTCCTGTATTCCTTCATGCTAATCTCAATGATAGATAAGAGTAATCCTGCTTCAGATACTTATTCGATACTTTTCTGATACCTTTCTGATACCTTAGGTTACAGAAAGGTATCAGATAAGTATCAGAAAGGTATCTGAAAAAGGCAAAATTTAGCACATCATTAAGGATCAATCAGAAATGCTGTGGATAAAATAAATAAGGAATATCGAACAAGAAATAACAAAGATAAAAGTATGGCCTGGCCCTGGCATACTTCCTTATTCCATGTTTCTTATTTCTTATTACTGATTTTTCCTTTATTGATTTAATTTCCCAACATTTCCGCTTGATCCATCATTAAGCATTGGAATTCATATTGATCAACAAGAAATGTAAAGGTTCTGATTTATTTTTTTGCAAGGATGCGACAAGGTTACCAATACCCAAAACATACGTATTGCATTAAATGGAGCATTCCATTTTGAGGATATTGGTAAATTTAATGTAATGTATTTACTGTTCCTCTTAACTTTCTATTATTTTTTTTTCCATCTTGAATTTCACTGCATGGTCGGCAGGAGCTACCGAACCATAATGTTCATCAGAATAGACCTTTGTAAATTCAGCTCCATAAAATACGATCATCGAAGAGTAGTTGGCCCACAGCAAAATCAGAATAATAGTTCCTGCTGCTCCATATCCCGATGCCGGATCGGCTTTTCCAAAATAAAGACCAAGGGCATATTTGCCGATCGCAAATAAAACAGCGGTTATAAATGCGCCGATCCATACCGATCGCCATTTGATCTTTGCATCGGGAAGTATTCTGAACATCATGGCAAACAGTACGGTCACTATTCCTAGAGATAAGACCGCATCAAACACGACAAATAAGACCAGTAATGATTCGGACCATGATTCTGCGATCCATTTGCTGAAGGCTGATAAAAGGGATGATAGTACCAGTGAGATGAGCAAAAGGAAGGCTATGGTGATGATCAGGCCAAAAGAAAAGAGCCTGCTTTTTAGAAATAGCCAAATGCCAGATTTTTCAGTAGAAGGTTCTACCTCCCAAATATTATTGATCGATTTTTGGAACTGTGCAAACACGGCAGTGGCTCCCAAAATGATGGTTGCGATTCCTATAATTGAAGCCCACAGGGAATCTTTATTTTTCATCGATGATTTTATCATGGTCTGTACCATCTCGGCACTGTCGGTTCCGATGGCACCTGATATCTGTTTATTCAAACTCCCGCTTATGGCCTCCTGTCCAAAGAAATAACCGGCAAGTACCAGCACCAGGACCAATAATCCAGGCAAAGAAAAAATGGCATAATAGGCAATGATGGCCCCTTCGCGAAATGGATCCCGGTCCCACCATTTGATCAAAGCAGTCTTAAGCATTTTTAATATTTTCATGATAACGAACGTTTTAAAGGTGAAATATTATCCTGTTCTGGGATTGCATAAAGGTTTCAACAAATTAATCTGAATTATTTTGCTTCTTGTTTTCCCTGTCTTTCTTTTTAAAATAGCCACGGAGCAGGAAGTTATGCTTTGCCGCTTCCAAATCTTCATCCAACTTTTGAGAACTTGATTCCAGATTGATGATTGTTTGTTTTAAATGAGCACCTGCTTCTTCATCATGCAACAACACCCCGATGGATGTTTTGGGATTGGAACTTGCCTCTTTAAGGTTACTAATGAAAACATGCGCGGTATCTGATATTTGCTGTAAACGAACGACAGATGATTTCATCGAATTAAAAACAATGGTATCGGTGGTCAGCTGATGGGCAAGCGTTCCTTGCCTATTGAGACCTTCACTGAATTTATTCAGTGAGCTGATCAGTTTTTGTGCTTGTCCTGCCGTATTTTGCAGCGACTGGCTGGCAGCTTCCAAATGATTATATACCGCATCGTCGTTCATCAGTTTACCTATTGAACCATCCCCTTTGGTTATTTTACCGGTAATAATTTTCAAATCGCTGGTGATGGAAAATAAATTCTTATTGTTTTCCTGTAAAGTGTTAATCATTTCTTCGGATGAGAAGGTCTTTTCTGTTCTCAGGGTATCGCCTGGCTCTATGGGGGGCGACAGGGGAGTGCCTCCATAAACGACAAGTATTTTGTTTCCGATAAGGCCATCAGAACCAAGCTTCACAAAAGAGTCCTTATGGATAAAAGGCTGGGATTTCACATCAATTTTCATCCCTACCTTCACCTTACTCTCCCCATAAAACTGAAGTTCGCTTACTGAACCGATTTTTACTCCCGAGAGCCAGATGTTATTGCCCACCTGAAGACCTCCTACATCATCGAACATTGTAAAAACTTCAGTTTTACTTTTAAAGGTATTTTTCAGATTGCCGATCACAAGGATACCTAATACCAGGAAGACAATTCCCAGGAAGACAAAGATGCCGACGATTACTGATCTTTTTTGAGTTGTACTATCCATAGCTTATTCAATAAAATTGTAATTGTAAAAACCCTTTACATTTTCATCATTGGTGTCAAATACATCCTTGAATTTACCTACGCGGGTAAATTTGCCATCTACAAACATGCCTACCCGGTCGCCGGTTTCCTTGGCACAGGTAAGGTCATGGGTGATGATGATGGAGCTGGTGTTGTATTTGTGCTGCATTTCGTTGATCAGCTTATTGATTTCGAAACTGGTAATAGGATCCAGGCCTGCCGTTGGTTCATCATACAGCATTATTTCAGGTTTTAGGATCAGGGTACGGGCTATACCAATTCTTTTTCTTTGGCCCCCCGATAGTTCGGCGGGCATCTGATCGATCTTTTCTTCCAGTCCTACAGCGCTTAATACCTCCTCTACTGCCAGATTAATATCTTTTCTGCTTATATTTTTCATATTCATTTTCAAGGGAAACTCCAGATTTTGACGAATGCTCATGCTATCATACAGTGCGCTGCTTTGAAACGAAAAGCCGATGCGTAACCTTAAATCATTCAGTTCTTTAAGAGAAAGCGTGTCTACGTTCTTTCCCAGCACCCTGACTTCTCCGCTGTCAGGCTTGAGTAATCCAACCAGTATTTTTATAAGCACCGATTTGCCGCTGCCTGATTTACCCAGCACCACGACATTTTCGCCTTTAAAAACCGAGAGATTGACGCCTTTTAGCACGTCGAGTTCTTCAAAGGATTTATATAAATCCTTCACAAAGATTACCGGCTCCTCGGTCTGTGTATTATGTGAGTTCTGGTCTTCCATTTAATAATAGCGTATCCAGTTAGAAACCTGAACAATTAGCATCTCTTCAACAAAGATTAAGAACATGGCCATTACAACAGCCTGATTGGCTGCTTTGCCAACACCCCGGGTTCCCTGGGAGGCATTATAGCCTTTGTAACTTCCAACAATTCCAATGGTAAATCCAAAAACAACGGCCTTGACAACCGAGGTGCTCAGATCCAAAAAAGTGATGGTAGAAAAGGCGTTTTGATAGAAGGCGATAAAACTGGTCGCCTCTTCGGCATGAATATTCATATAGGCGCCCATTAATCCTACCACGATACAGTAGAATGAAAGTATTGGAATGGTGATAATTGTAGCCCATACCCGGGTTACCACCAGGAATTTGAAAGGGTTAATGGCCGACACCTCCATCGCGTCAATCTGTTCGGTAACTTTCATAGAGCCTAATTCGGCTCCAATGCCTGAGCCTACCTTGCCGGCACATATCAGGGCAGTTACCAGTGGGCCCATGGCTTTTACCACCGCGATACCAATAAGTGAAGGAAGCCATGATGTTGCACCGAAATCTTCAAGAGGAGGACGCGACTGTTTGGTAAACACCACTCCCACGATGAATCCGGTAAGGGTTATAAGTGGCAAAGCCTTTAAGCCAATTTCAAAACTTTGATTGATGATCTCATAGAAATGAACAGGGGGTCTTAAAGCTTGTTTGAAAAACTGAATGACGAATGAATTAGCTTTATTGATGCTCATGAAAAATTCGTCAATTGCTTTTGACAACAAATATTTCTTAGTGGTAGAGTTAATCACTTTCAAGGGTGTTTTTTATAGTAAGCTTTTGATAATACCTGGTTAATTAATTCAAGTTGCTGGCTATTGGCCCCGGTACATCGGGGGCCTCTTGCTATATCTTACTACTATCTCACCCTATCGCTGATCGAAGCATTTCTTGCCCCGAATATTCGGGGTTGACTGCCAGCAGTCTTTGTTGCTTATTACATTCAATTGTCAAGCTGCCAGTATTTCTTCTTTTGACATCTTGCATTAGTTACAAAGATGAAAGTCTTGCCAATAGAAACAATTACACAATTACGGATATAAATTACATAATTTAAGCCGTTTGAATAGATCAAGCCCTGATTATAAATGATGAATCCATATCTTTAGAATACCTCCACTTTGCTGATATTCTGCTCAAGTAATCCTTTGGCCTGGGCTATATATTTTATCAGTCCTATCACTTCTGTAATATTTAGCCTCGACAGGTTGATTGTTAAATCAAACCCGTAATCCTTATAATTTTCACCCCCGATGTGTCGCATCAGGTTTTCCCTTTCTTTTTCCGTCTTTTCAATAAAATCTGTAGCTTCTCTAATGTTGAGATCAAATTTTTCCATGATCTTTTTTGTTCTCCAGTTTAGCGGAGCGCTAAGCTTGATGAAAAGGGATTTTTCTATATTCCTGGTGATTATATGGCCGGCTCTTCCCACGATAATACAGTGACCGTCATTTGCAAAACTTAAGATTAAATCGATCAATGTATTGGTAATTTTACGGTCGCTTTTATACCTTTTTTCGCTAAAGGCGGACAATATATCATCGAACATTCCCCGGTCGCCTTCTTTCAGATAATGTTTGAGTTTATTGGGATCCATGTTCAGCTCATGGGCACTTTCTTCCAAAATCTCCTTACTTAATACTTTCCATCTTTTGCAGGTACCTAACTTATCCAGTTCAACGGCCAGCAAGCGGGCAATGTTTACACCTCCGCATCCCACCTCACGAGAGATACAGATGACTGGGCCCGGTGGATGTTCGGGAGCCTGATATCGTCCGGTGCTTTGATGAAGCCTTTTATTTAGATATACCATTAAAGTGTTGTTCATAGTGCTATCTGTTTTAGTGCTATTAATTTACGAATTTTTTAATCATTTTGTTAGCCTTTTATGCCTTATTTATAATTCATATTATTGCCGTCTGCTGGCCAAATAGTTTATTATTTTATTTATCTTTCCCATCACATTTAAAGCTATTGTCATGTTTGATCCTTCTACCTATATTATCCGCCGGCAGAAACTTGCACATAAGATTTCTGATGGTATCATATTGCTTTTAGGAAATGTTGATTCTCCAATGAATTATTTGGACAATACCTATCATTTCAGGCAGGATAGTTCTTTCCTTTATTTTTTTGGGCTGGACTTTCAAAAGCTGGCCGGGGTAATAGATGTTGATTCGGGTGATGAGATTCTTTTTGGCGATGATGTGGATATGGAAGACATCATTTGGATGGGCCCCCAAATTGCCCTTAAAGAAAAGGCAGAAAAGGTAGGCATTGCCAAGGTTGAACCTTATAAGAACCTTCAGACTATTATTGACAAAGCGGTAGCTTCGGGACGCAAGATCCATTTTTTGCCTCCCTACAGGGCCGAGAACAAGCTGTTGCTTAATGACCTTTTAGGGATTGCTGTTTCAAAACTAAAGGCCTATTCTTCCTTGAAACTGATAAAAGCTGTTGTGGAATTACGCTCGGTAAAAGAAGAACAGGAAATTGGAGAAATCATAAAGGCATGCGCCGTAGGCTATCAGATGCATGTCACGGCCATGAAAATGGCAAGGGTAGGGGTGTGGGAACAAACCATTGCCGGAACTATTGAAGGGATTGCCAATGCCGGGGGCGGCATGGTCTCTTTCCCGGTTATCCTATCACAGAACGGGGAGACATTGCACAACCACGATCATTCGAAATTGCTTGAACCGGGACGGTTACTGCTGGTGGATGCGGGCGCAGAGTCCGGTTCCCATTATGCCTCTGATTTTACCCGTACCATGCCTGTTGGAGGAAAGTTTACCCAAAAGCAACGGGAAATATACGATATTGTGTTGGCTGCCAATAACAGGGCTCGTGAACTGACACGTCCGGGAGTCACTTATATGTCGGTTCACCTGGCTGCAGCTGAAGTGATCGCATCCGGACTCCGTGACCTTGGTCTTATGAAGGGCAATGTGTCTGAGGCGGTGGCCAATGGAGCTCATGCTTTGTTCATGCCTCACGGCCTTGGACATATGCTTGGACTGGATGTTCACGATATGGAAGACCTCGGCCAGATAAATGTAGGTTATGATGATGAAATTCGTCCGGTTGAGCAGTTTGGTACTGCTTATTTGCGCATGGCCCGCATGCTTCAACCCGGCTTTGTGGTTACCAATGAACCGGGAATCTATTTCATACCCGCATTGATTGAAAAATGGAAAGCCGAAAAGATCAACAATGACTTTATCAATTTCGACCGCCTCGATCAGTACCTCGACTTTGGGGGTATTCGTCTGGAAGATGATATTTTAGTTACCGATAACGGATGCCAAATTCTTGGAGAGCGAATCCCTATAACTGCCGATGATGTTGAGAATACGATGAAGGAATAAAAATATTTACTATCCGACGATTTACAATTTACCAATTGTCCGCATCAATCAGCATATCTGATGTTCAAAGAAATTCTTTGAATTGAATACCAGGTACTGATGCTTCGAATGGCAAATTGTCAATTGTAAATCGTCTGATTGTAAATCCATATTACCCGCATTCCTGTAGGTACATGCATTGATAATAAATCCCAAATTAAGCAATATTATCAGCCATTTGCAGTTTCGTTTGTAACGATTTAATGAGTAGAGATACCTATTGTCGAAGTTCTGTACTTTTGAATCAAAGAATACTTTTTATAACAATCATAAATTATGAATCAAGCTAATCGTTTATTATTATTCTCTATGCTGATGGGAGGTCTGGCGTGTAATTCTCCGGAAGCCCCAAAAAATAAATCTTTGGATGTGGCAAACCTGGATACCCTGGTGAGCCCTGCTGCAGATTTTGATACTTATGCCAATGGCGGATGGAAAAAACGTTTCCCTATACCGGCTGAAAAGAGCAGGTTTGGCACCTTCGACTTACTGGCCGATACGGGTGAAGTACAGGTAAAAACCCTTATCAATGAGATAGCTACCAAAAAGCAGGAACCGGGAACTATTGGACAAAAGATCGCTGATTTCTATAATACTGGAATGGATACGGCAAAGATTGAAGCCGGTGGATTAACTCCATTACAACCATTGTTTGATCAAATCAATGCCATCCAGACCAAAGATGATGTGATGAAAGTGGTGGCTGATTTTCATACCAAAGGAATAGATCCCCTGTTTTCGTTCTTCTCAGATGCTGATCAAAAGAATTCGACAATGGTCGTTGCCTACGTCTATCAAGGCGGATTGGGAATGCCCGACCGTGATTATTATATGAAAGATGATCAGAGGAGCAAGGAAATTCAGGATGCTTATAAGGTGCACATTCAAAAAATGTTTGCCCTTACCGGAGCCGATGAAACAACAGCAAAAGCCAATTCAGCCGTGGTTTATGGTCTTGAAAAAAGACTTGCCGCAGCATCAATGACATTGCTTGAGCAACGTGACCCGCATAAGGTATATCATAAAATGAACCTTGAAGGCATTCAGGCTATTTCCCCTGACTATAAATGGGCATCCCATTTCCAAAGCATTGGATTGGACAATCCGGGTGATTTTATCGTAGGGCAACCCGGCTTTGTGACCGAGGTAAGCAAAATGATCAAGGAGGTACCTGTAGGTGACTGGAAAGTATACCTGCAATGGAATGTGGTAAACAGCCTGGCTTCTTATTTACCTTCAGCGTTTGTTAACCAAAACTTCGACTTCTACGGAAAAACACTCACCGGAAGCATGGCACAACGTCCTAGGTGGAAAAGGGTGCAGGGTGCAACAGGAAATGCCCTTAGTGAAGCCATTGGGCAGATGTACGTTCAGAAATACTTTCCCGCTGAAGCCAAGCAAAGAATGCTAGACCTGGTTGGAAACCTGAAGATTGCTTTGGGCGAACGTATCAATAAACTGGCATGGATGGGCGATTCAACAAAAGCCAAGGCTTTGGAGAAATTGAGCGCTATCACTGTAAAAATTGGATATCCTGATAAATGGAGAGACTATTCTAAACTTGAAGTAAACACCGACTCTTATGTAGCCAATGAATTGCGTGCCAGAAACTTTGATTTCAATTATATGATTGGAAAGATAAATAAGCCTGTAGACCGCACCGAATGGCATATGCCTCCACAAATGGTCAACGCTTATTACAATCCTACCATGAATGAAATTGTTTTCCCTGCTGCGATCCTTCAACCTCCTTTCTTCTATCTAAAAGGAGATGATGCCGTTAATTATGGAGCTATCGGAGTGGTGATAGGACATGAGATGACCCATGGATTTGATGATCAGGGCCGTTTGTATGATAAGGTGGGTAACCTAACCGACTGGTGGACCGCCCAGGATGCTAAATTATTTGGGGAACGTACCAAAGTATTGGTGGATCAATTCAACAACTTCACCGTACTGGACAGCATGAAGGCAAACGGTGAATTATCGCTGGGCGAAAATATTGCTGACCTGGGTGGATTGAATGTTGCCTACAATGCACTGCAGAAAGTGCTGAATGGTAAGGAAGAACCTATTGATGGTTTTACTCCTCAACAAAGATTCTTCCTGGCCTATGCTCACCTGTGGGCACAAAATATTCGCGACAAGGAAATTGTACGCAGAACCAAGGAAGATGTCCATTCCCTGGGACGTTTTAGGGTGATTGGCCCACTTCGTAACTTGCCTGAATTCTACCAGGCATTCAATGTAAAAGAAGGTAATTACATGTATTTGCCAGAAAACCAAAGGGCAGTAATCTGGTAGACAAAGAGCCCGGGACATGGGGCTTGGGGCATGGTGTCCTAAAAGTCACAACTGTCCCATTTAGCTACTCAAGACCAGAGCTTTAGATTTCTAAAAACAATAAAAAAACAGACAGGCTAACAACCTGTCTGTTTTTATTTGACCCGAGATCTTTTGTCTTTTTTATTATTCTTTATTGGATATTCGATATTGGAAATTTTCTTTGGTTTGAAAACCAAAATTTTGCACTATCGAACCCAATATATTACAATCAGTTTTTAGCTGCCTGCTTAATGTATTAACTGCAAGGTCACACTACATTCTTTACCGGCGCGGTCACCCCTTTCCTGGTGCTATCCCCGGCTTTCAGAATTAATCGCAGTGATTGGTCGTAAGTGATATAATTCCACATCCAGTTGATAAAGATAAGCAAACGATTTTTAACCCCCAGAATGGCCATTAAATGGACAAACATCCAGGTCATCCAGGCCAGAAATCCACCAAACTTAACAAAGGAAAGATCCGCAACCGCACGGTTTCGGCCAATGGTAGCCAAGGAGCCCCGGTCAATATATTTGAAAGGTTTTAACTTTTCATTTCTGATCATGGCCTTAAAGTTTCTGGCAACATTTTTCCCCTGCTGAATGGCTACCTGGGCTACCTGGGGATGTCCTTTTGGATTTTCATCATTGATCATCAGGGCAATATCGCCGATGGCAAATACATCATCGTGTCCTTTAACCCTGTTATAGTCATCCACAAAAATACGTCTTCCACGACCTACAACCTCTTCAGCAATACCGGCAGGAACTACTCCGCTAATACCTGCTGCCCATATTACCAGTTTTGTTTTTATTTTTTTCCCATCAGCAAAACTGATGTATTCCCCATCAAAATCAGTAACCCTTGTATTAAGCATCACATCAACTCCCATCTTCTGCAAATATTGTACAGACTTTTTGGAGGCATTCTCCGACATGTTGCCAAGCAATTTAGGGTCTCCTTCAACTAGGGTAATCTTCATCTGGTTAAAGTCCAGATCAGGATAATCTTTAGGTAAAACAAACTTTTTCATTTCAGCAATGGCGCCAGAGACCTCTACACCCGTGGGACCACCCCCTACCACAAAAATATTCAGTAAGCTTTCTTTTTCTTCTTCATGATGATTGAATAAAGTTACCGCCTTTTCCAGATTTAACAGAATGCGATTACGTAGAGCCATGGCCTCTGAAATTGTTTTCATCGGGAAAGAATAAGTCTCCATGTTCTTCATTCCAAAGTAATTGGTCTTTACCCCGGTGGCTATTACCAGATAGTCGTACCAAACTACATCAAGGCTTGTTGACAGTTGCTTTTTAACAGTGTCGATTGAATAAACATCCGCGATACGGATATAAAAATCCTGTTTATTCTGAAAAATCTTACGCAAAGGAAATAATATAGAACTGGGTTCAATACCCGATGTTGCTACCTGATAAAACAGCGGTTGAAACTGATGATAGTTGTTCTTATCTATCAAAACTACCTGATAACCTGAACCCACAAGCTTTTCGGCCAGTCTTAAACCTCCAAATCCTGCTCCGATAATTACTATTCTCTTTTTCGTTGTCTCCGGTATATTAACTGACATGCATTTATATATTAAGTATTTTTTTAACTGGTTTAACGTACAAAATCTGCAATTGTTTGACGTTGATGACGTAAATAACTATAATTTATCGTACCAACTTATTTGGTAAACTTGTTTTAAGGTTTATTTAATAAATCATTTATATTGCCCTTTAGCAATCACCCCCTTTTTTAACCATTTATAAGAAATATAAATAAGCAGAATCTTGTATTTTGATTTTGACATCTAAAGATAAGCGTTATTTTTACATTTTATTTTTTACTCTGACTAATAAAGGGACTAAACATAACAAATCAATAAACGAACCCAGACAATAACCATGAAAAGATTATTACTGACCACTCTATTCCTCACGATCCTATTGGTTTATGCCAATGCCCAATATTCTGTTTTATCGCCTAACGCTAGTGTTGAAGCAAAAATAGTGGTTGGCGATCACCTTAGTTATAGCGTAAGCTTTAAGGGTATCCCGGTTATTATAAACTCTGACATCCGATTCGAATTCAGGCAAGCCCCTCCCATGGGTGATGAAATGACTGTTCTTAAAAATACGGTAACCGATATTAATGAATCATGGACTCC
>DATGYU010000280.1:0-9387 GCA_035297625.1 Prolixibacteraceae bacterium | reverse complement strand
AATGCCAATCTGATAGGGGCAGCGATGGCGGTACTGTCGTAAAGATTATTTAAGACACAATATTGAGGTCTAGTTGCATGATATTTCTTTCCATATAAGCAGATGACGCAACTTAATTGCAGTAGTATGCATCTTGTTTATAAATGATTAACCATGAAAAACTGGATAATATTATTTGGTTTTGCTTTTGCGCTATTTGTTTCATGCAAAAACGAACAGATAGTGACAGATGATAATATTTACCATACGTGGGAGGCGAAATCGTTTATCTCTGTGGAGTCAGTAGCTTACCCAAAGAAAGAGGAAGTGGCAATTCTGCTTACCTTTAAAAGGGATGGGACGTATTACCTGAAGCTGGATGTGAATACATGTTTAGGAGATTTTGAAAGGGGTGACAATAAGAGCATCACTATTGATTATCCGCCCTGCACGGAGAAGTGTTGCGACAGTGAGTTTTCGAACAAGCTGGCTGCAATGTTATCAAAAGTTACAACTTACAGAATTACAGGAGACCATCTGTATTTGAGTGTGCCGGAATGGGGGGATATTAAACTGGAGAGGAGAGATTGAAAGCAAAAATCATTTACAACCTATAATGACTTAAAATGTTTTGGGACAAGGGGGACGAGGGGGACACAGGACCAGGTTATCGTATCTTTTAGCTTATTGTGCCATCTCATTTTCTCATTTCTCATTACAATTTTTCCCATTTTCTCATCTTCATATTTGTGTACTCTTCTTAAAATTTACGGTTCAACAGGAGGGGTAAATTCGTTTTCCCAGCGGGCGATGATAACGGTGGCCAGGCAGTTGCCGATGACGTTGACCGAGGTGCGGGCCATGTCCATCAGTTCGTCGATGCCAAGGATGATGTAGATGGGCCAGATGGGAAGGCCAAAGGTGGAGGCAGTGGCCAGCAGAATGACCAGGGAGGCGCGGGGTACGGCAGCCACTCCCTTGCTTGTGAGCATCAGGGTAAAGACGATGAGCATCTGTTTATCGAAGGACAGGTGGATTCCGCTGATCTGGGCCACAAAGATGGTAGCCAGCGAGAGGTAAAGGGCGGTGCCATCAAGGTTAAAGCTATAGCCGGTGGGCATGACAAAAGCAACGATTTTACGGGGTACGCCCAGCTCTTCCATGCGCTCCATGGCAACGGGAAGGGCCGACTCAGAACTGGTGGTAGCAAAGGCAATGGCTACAGGCTCAGAAATGGCAGAAATAAATTTACGGATTGGGACTCGGAAAGCCAAGGCGATGGGCAGCAATACGCCCACCAGAAATACAATGAGCGAGACATAAAGGGTGGCCAGCAGTTTAAACAGGTTGACAAATATGCCCAAGCCCATGTGACCGATACTGTAGGCGATGGCGGCAAACACGGCAAAGGGGGCAAAATACATGATGAGGGAAGTAAACTTAAACATGACCTCGGATAATGCTTCTGCAAAAACAATCATGGGACGCTTGAATTTTTCCTTAAGCATGGCTACAGCAATTCCAAACAGGATACTGAATATTACAATTTGTAACACGTTGCCTTCATAGATGGCCTTTGCAATATTCTCGGGGAAGATATGCAGGATAACCTCTGAACCTTTTATTACAGGAACGTTCGGGATCTCGGCATGTGCCATGTTTTCGGGAATGACAACCCCTACCCCCGCCTTGCTAACATTGATGGCCAGCAAGCCGATGAAAAGGGCAATTGTAGATACCACTTCAAAATAGAGCAGCGATTTCCAGCCCATGCGGCCAACCTGTTTCAGGTCGGAGTGACCGGCAATGCCCACCACGATGGTGGCAAACAACAGGGGAGCGATGATGGTTTTGATCAGGCGCAGGAAGACCTGGCTGACTACATTCAGGTTGATGGCAATGGAAGGCAGGTCGTGGCCAAAGGCAGCCCCAAGGATCATGCTGATCAGTATCCAGGTAGTAAGGGAACGTTTAAGATAAGCATAACCAACGAGCATCAAAAGGAAAGCCCAGCGGGCAGTAATCATCACCGGTTGGGGAATGGTCAGCAGAGTGTAATAATTGAGAAGGGTCATCAGGGAGACGATGAGCAGGGCCCCGAGCAAGGAGAAAAGGTACTTTGGCGGCACTTTGGTTGTTAGGGGACGATGGGTCAATTCCTTTGGGTTTTAGGGTTATGGTTGACAAAAATAACAAAATAGAGGAATTAACAGCAGGTTAGGGGATGGGAGATTGTATTGGTGAAAAAAGAGGATTTGTTAGAAAAAAAATGGGACAATAGGGACAAGGGGGACATTAGGGACATAGGAGAAACTTTTCTTTTAGTTTGGGGCCTTTATCGTTCCACTCAACGGTGGCACATTCCGTATAAAAGTCGTGCTCAAAAAACAGGATGTAATTGTTATCGGCAACTTCGCGCAGGAATGCTTCTTTTTCTTCCATGGCCGTTACTGGATACAGGTCGTAGGAAGCCAGCCAAACGATGGGAATGTTGGCAGTGGTAGGAATTAGATCAGACATGTAGACGTAGGTTTTGTCACCCGTATTGATAAAAGGGATCATCTGTCCGGGGGTATGCCCATCATAGAAGCGCACGGAGATACCGGGGAACAGTTCGCAGGGCTCATCAACCAGCTGCATACGTCCTTCTTCCTTTAGAAAATTCAGGATTTCGGGGTAATAGGCAGCCCTCTCGCGGATGTTGGACACCTTGGAATGTTCCCACTGACGTCGGCTGCACCAGTGGGTGGCATTGGGAAACTGAAGACTAAGCCGTCCGTTGTCATTTAGCACTGCCCCGTTGCAATGGTCCCAGTGCAGGTGGGTAAAGAGCAGATCGGTAATATCCGCAGGGCTGTAGCCACAATTGGCAAGTGAACGGGTGATGGCATGGGTATCTTCATGGCCATTGTTTCGCCTGACCTTTTCTGGGTAATGATTGCCTACGCCAGCGTCTATGAGTATTTTACACTCACCCAGATCGACCAGCAGGCAGCGCAATATGAGCCTAACGACATTGTTCTCATCGGCCGGGTAGACCTTGCTCCACATGGGTTTAGGGATGACACTGAAAAGGGAACCTCCGTCGCAGGAGAAATAGCCGGCATGAATGGGATGAAGTTGCATAGGATGTTTTTAAGATTAGGCAAAAATAAGCAATTTACAATTAGACGATTTATAATTTACCCTGCGCTATGCCCAGGTATAAGGAGATTAAGGACCTTAAAGACTTTAAGGTCATTGGAGGAACCAGGAAGCTGTTTTACGATTTGCACTACGAGCAGCAGAACTTGAAACCATGAATTTTAAACTTTAAACTTTTCAGGGAATTCTTCTGCTGACCACCAGTCCTGTGCCGCCGGAGGCTCTTTGTTGGGCAAGGGTGTCGGTTGAGTAGTCCATTACGTATTGGATGACCCCGAAATAGTCCTTAATACCTTTTTCCACCTTGTTGGTTTTCAGGTAGGCATCGTTCACCTTGCCTGCCATCTTATCTATTTGTTTGTCACGGAGCCGGTCCCAGTGATCCTGCATCTTACGGATATCGGCAATGACCGGTTTACTGATCTGTTTAATCAGTTTATCGTTATTGTGCAGGAACCTTGACTGGGAAAGAAAGTAGGTGAGCATACTGATGTTGGCGCTGTAGCGCAGGTGATCTGAAGTGCTGTTGGCACATACCAGCCAGGAATAAAAGTTGGCCTCCCCTTCACCGGTAACTCCAAACTGATGGGCAAACTCGTGGGCCAGGATCTGGGGGTACTCGATCATCAACAGGCTGTCGTTCAGGTGGACTTCGCTAAAGAAAGGACCGTAATAGCCTGCAATGGAAGCTTTGGCAAAGAATGGACTTAAAGTAATCGGCTTAGGCCTGCGGTGACCCTGAGGGTATTTTAGTTTCAGAAATGGAGCATTCTTCTTGTAGGATGCTTCGACCATATAATTGATGGCCGAATAGGTGATGCTGTCATAGGTGCAGTAGGAATTGTTGGTTTGCTTAATCAGAGTTTCCATGACCCTAACGAACTGGGCGGTATCGTTCTTCGATTTGGCGATCGAAAGGCGTTCGTTGATGCCCTCCCTGTAATAATTAAAGCCCCAGAACCAGTAAAACATCACATAGCAAAGGGCCACTGTTTGAAGGATGGTAAGGATAAAACGGCCAAATTTGATTTTGCGGATAATAACCATGATCAGCAAGGCGAGCATAAATACAGCTAAAAGGACATAAAACAGGTCGTCCAGGGAAAAGGGCACCCATCGGTTAAAGAAAGTCAGGATGCTGGCAAAAATGGGAAACAGGGTCTGAGAATAAACCGATTCGGTGAACTCAGGATATCTTGAAAAAACATTCGTAAGTGCAAAAGTTAGTAAGGCCAGCCAGATTGGCAATGCGGCCCAGCCAAAGAATATTTTTTTGAATTTACTAGCCATCAATTTTAGTACTTAAGGTTTGTTGATCTTACATCATGCAATTTAATCAGGCCAGGTTTACCAGGGTTAGATAGTGGAATAAAAAAACCTCGAACAGTCAATAAATGTTCGAGGCTTTTCAGCAATAAATATTTAAATTATCTTAAAAGAACCATTTAGTCAACGATCGTCACCCATCCATAGTTATCGGGTTCATCGCCATACTGTATGCCGCGCAGCTTATTGTACAGCTTTTCACTTACAGGGCCGGGCTTGCCATCTTTGGCAAAAACATAAGATGTTTGCATGTCATAATCGTCGATGCGTTCAATGGGGCTGATCACAGCAGCAGTTCCGCAAGCGCCTGCTTCTTCAAAAGTGGCAAGTTCTTCCACAGGAACATGGCGGCGTTCAACCTTCATGCCCATCTCTTCTGCCAGCACCATCAAGCTTTTATTGGTAATTGAAGGCAGAATGGAACTGGACTTTGGCGTTACATAGGTATTGTTTTTAATGCCGAAGAAGTTGGCAGCGCCGCATTCGTCGATGTATTTCTTTTCTACAGCATCAAGGTAAAAGACATTGGAATAACCCAGCTCATGAGCTTTGGCACCGGCTACAAGACTGGCAGCATAGTTACCTCCCACTTTAAACTTGCCCATTCCCAAAGGAGCCGAGCGGTCGAACTCCCGCATGATGACAAAGGGGGTAGTCTGGAAACCTCCCTTAAAATAGGGGCCCACAGGAGTTACAAAAAGGATAAACATGTATTCGCTGGCAGGTTTAACACCCACCTGTGCACCGGTTCCAAATAATACAGGACGGATATACAGCGAAGCACCTGACTCGTAAGGGGGGACAAAACGTTCGTTCAGCTTTACCGCTTTTACCACAGCTTCCTGGAATTTATCCAAAGGAAGTTTGGCCATCATGGTTCCTTCGCAGGAATCCTGAAGACGGCGTGCATTCTCATCCATTCGGAAGATACGGATCTTGCCATCTTTTCCCTTAAAAGCTTTCAATCCTTCAAAGGCTTCCTGTCCGTAATGAATGCAGGTAGCTGCCATGTGCATATTGATATACTCACTGTCTGAAACTTCCAACTCACCCCATGCGCCGTTACTATAAGTACAGCGTATATTGTAATCGGTTTTCATATAACCGAATGCCAGATTACTCCAATCTATATTTTCCATAATCAAATTTGTTTGTCCATCAAGGTTCAATAAAGGACCATAAATTAACGAAAAAAAATGCTGAGAAGGAAAGACTTATGGCATCAAGCCTAAAATTTCTCACTTAGTTAATCTTTGGAGGGCTGTTTAGAAGAGAATTCAAGGATTAAAATTAAAAAAATATCGAATATCCAATAAACAATTTGAAATAAGAAAGTACTTCATTTTTTGGGACATAGGGGACTCAGGGGACAGAAGGCGACTACTTCATCGTCTTTTCTTTCTTATTGGATATTCGATATTGGATATTTTTAAAATAAGATTCAGTTAATCCGGTATGCTAATTTCCAGGAAATAGCCATTGTGTTTGCGGATATTCAGCACCCGGCCATCCGAAAAGATAAGGTACTGACCTTTGATACCCTGCAGTGTGCCTTCAATAACGGGATCTTTATCAAAGGTTACCGAACTGATTTTTGTAGGATAAGCGTTTACCGGATAGTTAATTTGCCATATCCGGTTATCTTCCTGCAAGTACTGTTGCAATTCGGCAGGCAGTAGCATGTAGGCGTTGGTTTTTTCCTCCAGCAGCTCGACTGGCTTTAGGGTGACATTTTGCAGCATGCCCCTCCAGTTGGTTTTATCGGCATAGTAATTTTTTAGGAACACTTCTATTACTCCTGAAATATGACGATTGGGTGTACGGGCAAGGATGATGGCTTGGGTAGCACCCTGATCGATCCAGCGGTAAGGCACCTGGTGATGACGCGTAACTCCTACTTTCAATTCACCCGAGACGGCCAGGTACACGTAATGGTCAATAAGGTCATTTTCTTTCGCCCATTCCATATCGCGGGCAATGCCCCAGTGCGCCCTTGAAAGTTCAGGTCGCATGATGGTCTCACTGGCCTCAGGAGCTGTTTGCAGGCAGTTATAGCAAAACCCTTGCGAGAAGGAGGTCTTGGTTTTTTTACCGCAGGCGATGCAATTGATCTGGCCTGTAAACGAAAGGCGAATATTTTTACCGATCTGCTCATTAAGAGCCAATTCCTGATCTCCTACCTGAAGAAAGTACTGCACCGGGTCGGCAAACTCGGAGCGCATTTTTAATATATTACCTGACAAAAGCATTTTTCGATGTGTTTATTGGCTCACAAAATACGAATTTGTTGGATGAAATTTTTATTCCCATCGTTTAAATAGATGCTAAAAATAGTATGATGACTTGTCAGCCATCCCCTGAACTTTGCCTCTTTCTGATACCTTTCTGATACTTTTCTGATACCTTTCTGTAACCTAGGGTATCAGAAAGGTATCAGATGGGTATCTAAAAAGTATCTGAAACAGGCAAAGTTCAACATATCGATAAAGAATAAATACCGGTTCGCGAAGATTTATACCTGATCCTAATTCATTCCACCAATAAGCCATGAGACAGGCGAAGAAGGCACAGAATTAATATCGAAATATCCTATTGGAAACAAGAAAGTAGCTCCATGATTCTGAATCCATATCTTCATTTTATGCAAAGAAGCTATTTTTCTTAATTTTGAAGCTTTCCTAAAAAAAACCAGCAATGATTATCAGGCAAGCAAACCCAAGTGATTCGGAAAGCATCGTGGAATTTCAACTGGCCATGGCCATGGAGACAGAAAACCTTGAACTGGACAGGCCTACTGTCATTAAAGGCGTGGCAGCCGTGATGGCTGATCCCTCCAAAGGAGTTTATTACGTGGCCGACATTAACGGGCAGGTGGCAGGATCGTTATTAACTACTTTTGAATGGAGTGACTGGCGCAACGGCATGGTGCTGTGGATTCAATCTGTTTATGTTCGTCCGGAACACCGTAAAAAGAGTGTTTTTAGCGCCTTGTATAAACATATCAGGGAAAAGGTTACCCATAGCGCAGAACTTCGTGGAATCCGCTTATATGCCGATAAAACTAATACTTCGGCCCATAGCGTTTATGAGCATTTAGGGATGAGCGCAGAGCACTACCAGATGTTTGAATGGATGAAAGGATAGAATAATTTAAGTTGATTAATAAAGAAGAGCATCCACTTAATTATTTATATTTGATAGAATATTTGTTGAGGAATTACAAACCATTCTATGAAACGATTTCTCTTTTTAATAGCGATTGTAATTTTTTATTCTTTTTCAATTGACATACCAAAACATCGGTTGATTGAAGCCAGGCATTGTTCCGATAACTCCAAGGATTGCAGAAAAATAGGTGATTGCATTGCTAAAAAATATCTCCTCCATGATACCTTAAATTTAATCATATTCACAGATAATGACTGCGAAGATTTAAATGTATACAGGGATACCTTCAGTTTTTATAATGACACCCTAAACATCAACAGCGTGGACACCAACAGGGTAATAAGGGGTTCAGAAAATGTATATTTTATTTCAGAGATCTCGCATAGTCCATGTATTGGTGGATATGACACCCAAAGAAGTTCCTATAAACTTACTGGGTTTAAAACCATGCCCAAATCCTTTCAATTGAATGGTTCCAATGTATGTGATTGTCCAACCCAACCCATCAAATTTGAATTATACAAGAACGATACGATCAACTTGATGGATGCCAATGGAAAAAAACATGGAGTATGGCTGAGATTTTTCGATTCAGGAAGCATCCAAGAGAAGAAGTATTATGACCATGGCAATTTTGTTGATGGTAAAACATATGATAGCAATGGTAATGATTTACACTATATTGGCGAATTTGAAGATGGTACTGCAATTATGAGAATAGACACATTAGGAAATAAGTAAAGCAGTTCTATTAAACTAGCAAACCATGATCACAAAATCAATCTCAACCCAAATCCTCAACCAGTTAACACTTGCGCAGCGCGAAGAAATCACTGAATACCATATTTACAACAAGCTGGCCGAGCAAACTAATGACACGGAGAACAAAAAAGTTCTCCGGCAAATTGCTGCCGATGAGCTAAAACATTATAAGCTGTGGGCAGCATACACCCACAAGGAGATTTCACCCAACAGGTGGGAGGTGAATAAATACTACTGGATAGCCAAGATCTTTGGTTTGACCTTTGGACTCAAGTTAATGGAGAAGGGGGAAGAAAAGGCACAAATCAATTATTCACTGATTGCCACAGAAGTTCCCGAGGCGGTTCAAGTGGCTGAAGATGAAAACCAGCATGAAAAAGAGCTACTGGGACTGATCCAGGAGGAGCGCTTGAAATACATGGGTTCCATTGTTCTTGGACTGAATGATGCACTGGTTGAAATTCTGGGTACGCTGGCAGGGTTGACCTTTGCACTTCAAAACACCAAACTGGTGGCCTTGGCAGGAATCATTACCGGCATAGCAGGCGCCCTTTCCATGTCCTCCTCGGAATACCTTTCCAACAAGGCGGAAGGCAAAAATGATTTGGCCATCAAATCGGCAGTGTTTACCGGCATTGCCTATGTGATAGCGGTGATATTTCTGGTGGCCCCTTACCTGATTTTCACCTCCCCGTTTGTGGCCCTGATCGTTGCCTTGCTGGATTCCATCCTGATCGTGTTCCTGTTTACCTATTACATCTCGGTAGCCAACGATCAACCCTTTAGAAAACGTTTCCTGGAAATGGTGATTTTAAGTACGGTGGTCGGGCTGATCTCTTTTGGACTGGGATACCTTGTAAGGATCTTCTTTGGCATTGATGTTTAAAGCGTTAAGTAATAATAAAAAGTACCTGAATTCGTTTGCTTAATTATTAACCTTCAGAACTTTCAACCCACTTAATTGTAGTATTAGACGATTCCAGCACAAAACATGATAAATGCAGAACT
>DATGYU010000279.1:0-12161 GCA_035297625.1 Prolixibacteraceae bacterium | reverse complement strand
TGCAACGACGGCCGAACGTGGCATACTATCGAATTTTGCAGAACCAGGTTCTTGTACCAATACTATTCCCCCATTCTCCTTGATAGCTCGTAACCCATCACTCCCATCCGATCCCATTCCTGAAAGGACAATCCCAATGCTCTTTTCCTTTTGATCATCAGCCAGGGAACGAAAAAAGAAATCAATAGGTAATCTTAATCCGTGTGATTCATTAGGTTCAAACAAATACAATACATTTTTGAGTACCGACATGCTTGTATTGGAAGGGATGACATAAACAGCATTGGGTTTTATTTTAAGGCCATCCGTCACGATGTGCACCGACATATTTGTATACCGCTGAAGCAGTTCCGCAAGCATCCCTTTTTGCGCGGGATCCAGGTGCTGGATAACAACGAAGGCCATCCCCGAGTCAGCAGGCACATGGGTGAAGAACTCCTCCAATGCCTGCAATCCTCCGGCGGATGCCCCTATGCCAACAATCCGAACCTGCCTGGATTTAGCATTGGTAGTTTTTGTCGCCTCTGGGCCAGTATTTATTGATTGATCAAGATTCCTCATACCGTCATTTACAAATGATATCCATCCGTGTGATAATAATAAGCTGCGAACTTGTGAAGTTAATCAATATAATTGTCAACTACAAATTGCAAATAACTCGCTCAAAATCAGATTCTATTCTAATAAGTGTTAAAACCAAAAGCGTTAATCAAATGATCCTAACCAGGCAAATTAAATCGATCTGGCTGCTGAGACCAGTGAAGTCCATTTTTCTCCTTATTCAACCTAAACCCCATGGCTGACCTTGAGAAATCCCTACTTGAATTTTTATGCATCTACTCAATACCAACTCAATATTCGCTCAATACCAACTCAAGAGCTTACGGGTACATTACAGGTACATTACAGGTACATTACAGGTACATCACAGGTTCCAGAACCCCTAATGTACCCGTAATGTACCTGTGATGTACCTGTAAATACTTGACCGGGTATTGAGTTGGTATTGACGCTGTATTGAGTATCTGAAAATTGGTTACACGTTGTGGGAGGCTAAAGTAAAAGGTGGAAACACCCTTTGCAGGCTTCGCATTTGCATAGATGAGATAAACAGCCACTATGAAATGGGTGAAAACAGCCTAAGTCCTTTCAGGCTGAAGCCTTATTGATAATTTATGCAGAATTGAATAATCCTGAAATTTTACTTTTTTAAGCGAAGGGCAATCACATTGGGGATCTTCCAGAAGTGATCGTTGTTGTCATTGTTGCAGGTGTTGGAAACATAACTGCCATACTTGGCAATGACCGTATCTCCGGTATTAATATACAAACTTGCTTCTGGTCCGCCTTCCAGGTAAACGGTGGTGCTGATATTGAAAGGTAATCCCTGTAGAAAATCTATCATCTTCCTGTGGGTATAGGGTGAACGGGTATAAACCACATATAAGTTTCCGGCATCATCCTTTGCGGTAAGAATCATGCTGCACGACTGGTCAGGCCTTTTGGCAAACTCCATGCCTTCTCCTTTTTCACCAATCATGCGCATGCCCTGGCACAACGAATGATACTGGGTTTTTACTTTATTCCAGTCGTGGTAGGTAATATCGATTATTTCAAAAGGAGGTTTTTTCTTGTCCTTGGGATGCATGGCCAACATGCCATTGTAATAACCGCTTTTCTCCGGATTATTGAAATGATTGTAGTTTTTCATGTATCCTTTATTCGAATGCAGCTTATTGTAGCTGTACATCCCGGCATTGATGATAATGGTCTTATCAAATTCTGTACCCCATTCCTCAGCGGTGCGCAGTTTTTTGCCATGCTCGGAGGCGGTAAGGAATTCAAAATCAAACTTACGTGCATCAATTTTCAGAATGGTAAGTTTCGAATCGTTGACTACCGACTTTTCAGGAGCGTCCAGTTCAACATACTGCAACCCGTCGGCCAGGCTGACCCAGGGAATCTCTTTAATCCATTTTTCCTGGGCACGGGCATTCCATCCTGTTACAAGCAACAGAAAAATGACAAGTTGTACGAACCGGCTTAAATATATAGTAACAGTATTTTTCTTAAACATCCGTAAAATCGAATTTTGCGTTCTTATAGGGGAATAAATCATACAGCTCGCCTGAATAATAGAATTCGTAGGCTACTGCCCCAAAAGAATATCTTTTGCCTTTAATGTTGATACCAGAACCTCCCACCACGGGATTTTCCTTAGGAACAGATACCTCGTAGCCAATGTTGAAAAGAGTAGCCAAAATTTCCGGGCGATTGCCGATGGGGAATCCGGATCTCTCCCACTGCACCATGATCTGTTTCACATTAAGGGCGGCATACAGATAAGAATAATAGTGGTTTTTATAGGAAGTTAAACGCTGGAAACGTTCCTGGGAGATGTTGCTGGTTTGAAAATCCAGCAGGTGCTCATATTTCTTTCCAAGATAAAATACGCTGGTACTATCCTTCAGGTTCCTTTCGATGGTTTGGGCTGTTGGCACCTTAATGCCTGTCACACCCAGGGAAAAGGTGGTTTCTACGGACAGGATTTTCAGGGGCCCGATCCATTTCTTATAGGCTTCCCTACTGGAGTTGAACAACCGGATTTGTTCGCCAACCAGCATGGCCACGATCAGCCGGGGTTCCACCCCTGTCATCATGGCTGCGGAATCAATCAGGTGTTTGTCTTTGGCAACGGCCAGTTTAAAATCCTGCCACTCGTTAATGTTCATCCATTCGAAAACACTTTTTGTGGAGGTCTTGATCTGAGAGGGATCATTGCTCTCGTGGTATTTATTCAACTCTGACTGGTATTCCGTATTATCCTGCAGGTGAAGATTGACGGCCTCCAGCATTCTTTGTGCTTCCTTTAGATTATGGCTTTTATAATACGCGTTCTGAATATAGAAAGCATTGGCCGGATAGTAACGGTTCAATACTGACAGTTCATACAAAAGCTTGGCTTCGGTCAAATCCACTTTAACAGAATCATCCGAAGCGTTTCCATATTTGTCTTTTATTTCCTGAAAATAACGATCGTTCAGATCTACTACCCCGGGGTCATCTGTAAGATGAAATTTCACTGCAAAAAATGCTGTTGTCAGGCCGATGCCTATTAACCCGAAAAAACCCATAAATCCTATCAGTACATACTTTAGAATCTTACGGGAACCACTACTTTTCATGATTGGAATTATTCATTTTTAAGTGGCGCAAATTTATAAAAACCTGTTATTATTTGTTAAAATAACCCTGTCAATTACTCGAATTGTTGAAATAAATAATGATAATATTACTTTTGCCCCTGTTCAAAATGTTTGAGCCTCGTTAACCCAAATTTTGAAAATGAAGTTATTATCTCTTATTCTAACTGCCAGCCTGCTGACGGTTACCAGTGCTTTTGCGCTGCAAATTCCAAAAGACACGATTGTCAACACCATCGAAGACAGTGAAATTGACTCATTATACTCTGAAGAGAATATCCCCAATGATTCACTTATTTCCAATGATGAAACACTCTACAAAAACATATGGAGCAGTACCCAGATTAAATATCCGCTGAATACCCTGCCTCCAAAAGATGCCACGATTACCATTACTTTAACAGAACCCAACGACCATCCGTATGTAAATCCTGTCACCGGTAAGGTTATTTCAAAATTTGGGAAACGTGGCCGCAGAATGCATACTGGAACGGATATCAAACTAAATTTAGGGGATAGTGTGCTTTGTGCTTTTGACGGAAGGGTTCGACTGGCCAAACGTTTTAACGGTTATGGCAACATGGTGCTGGTAAGGCATAAAAATGGTCTGGAAACCCTGTACGGTCATCTGAAAGAAATCAAGGTGAAAGTAAACGACAGCATCAAAGCCGGTGACTTAATTGGCTACGGAGGTCATACAGGGCGTGCCACCTGTGATCATCTTCATTTTGAAACCCGCCTGTTTGGTGAGCCCTTTGATAACAGCAAGTACATCGATTTTCGTAATCATTCACTGCGCAGCAATCATATCTATTATAAAAACCAACAGTTTGAAATAAACCCTGCCAATTTGGGCAGAAAAGAATTGCCTGAAAGCAAACCGGCCATTGCTGTGAATGTAAGCAAAGCAGAAAAAGATACCATAACTGAAAATGTGGTTATCGAGGAAAAAGCAACAGTCTCAACGGCCAAAGGCAAGACGGCTGCTAAAGCAAAATCAGCTGCAAAAGCTACCAAACATGTGGTCAGAAAAGGAGATAACCTGTGGATCATTGCCAAGAAATACAATACCACTGTGAAAAAGCTTTGCTCAGTGAATAATATTACCGCACAAAAAACCTTGAAGGTTGGCTCTGTAATCAGGATCAACTAAGCAGTTTAAAGTTTAAAATTCAAAGTTTAAAGTTAAGGTTCGCGAAAGTCGTATGGTTAATGCAACAAGTAATTCTCCGGAGGACGTTAAAGTCTTTAAGGACATTAAGGTCCCATGGAACTGCGCAAACTTGAAACCTTAAACTTTAAACTTCTTTGACCTTTTGCACCAGCATAATCCCATCCCTTACCGGCAGGATCACATTGCGCACTCTTGGATCATTTTGCACCATATCATTGAACTGGAGGATTCCCCGGGTCTGCTCTTCATCAGCGGCATCAATATCTATCACTTTTCCGTTCCAAAGAATGTTGTCGGCCAGGATAAAACCACCCACCGGAACCTTGTCAAACACCAGGCGATAATAATCACAGTAATCGCGCTTGTCGGCATCAATAAAAACAAGGTCAAATGACTCACTAAGGGAAGGGATAATTTGTTGGGCATCCCCAATATGCTGAACAATGCGGCCGGCCAAGCCTGATTTAACAAAGTATTTTTTGGCAATTGACTCCAGTTCATCATCGATTTCAATGGTATGCAATACGCCCCCTTCCATTAGTCCTTTGGCAAGGCAAAGGGCAGAATAGCCAGTAAAAGTGCCTATTTCAAGGATACGCTGTGGCCTTATCATGGAACTGATCATTTGCAGCAACTGGCCTTGCAGATGACCAGAGAGCATTCGCGATCTTAACACCTTGATATTTGTCTCACGGTCAAGTTCACGTAAATAATCCTCTTCAGGCGAAATGTGGTTGAGGATATATTGTTCCAATAAAACAGGGTCGCTCATTTGATAGATGGTCAATAATTAAAAAACAGGTAGGGTTACTGATAAATTAAGATGCTTCGCTGCGGATCATCGAAAACCTCATTGGCCACATCCATAATCTCGCTGTTGCTGATCTTTTCAATGCGTTCAACAATTACTTTCATGGTATCGACCCTGTTGAAAAACAGCAGGCTTTTGCCCAGCGAGAGCATCAAATCTTCACGGTTCTCCGTTGAGATGGCCAGCTGACCAATCAGCTGCTTTTTAGCCCTGCTCAGTTGAAGCGTACCCATTGCCTTTTCCCTGATGTTTTTGAAATCCTTACTGATCAAACGCAGCGCGCGGTCCATGTTGTCTTTATCGGTTCCAAAATAAACCATAAAGGCCCCGGTATCAAAATAAGAGGTGTAATTGGACTCCACATTATAGGCCATTCCATTGCGTTCGCGCAACAACATGTTCAGCCTGGAATTCATGGAAGGCCCCCCGATAATGTTATTGAGCAGGATCATGGGCATACGCCTATTGCTGAAAACGTCCGGGGCAAGGTTGCCAATGATGCAATGGGCCTGGAAGGTGTCTTTCTGCACAATGCGTTTTTCAGGCTGGTAGTTGTACACGTCATTGCGTTTTTTGGTACGCAGCTTCTCAGGGATCACCCCAAAGTATTTCTCTGCCAATTGTGTAAACCGGGCCATGGAGATATTGCCCACCGAACTGAGCACAATCTGGTCGGTGTGGTAATTCTCGTCCATAAACTTCACGATATTGTCTTTATTGAAAGAGCGCAGCAGTTCGGGAGTGCCCAGGATATTGCGGGCAATGGGATGACCGTCAAAGAGGATCTCTTCAAACTCATCGAAAATAAGCTCTGAAGGATTGTCCTTATACGAGTTGATTTCTTCAATGACCACTTCTTTTTCACGCTCCAGCTCACGTGCCGGGAAAGTTGAGTTGATCAGGATATCGCTGATCAGCTCCATTGACCGCTTGTAATAGCGGCTTAAAAAAGTGGAGAATACGGCTGTCTCTTCCTTGGTGGTATAGGCATTCAATTCACCGCCCACATCTTCAATCCGGTTTAAGATATGATAGGCCTTACGCGACTGGGTTCCTTTAAAAATCACGTGCTCAATAAAATGAGCGATGCCCTGTTCTTCTGCCTCCTCGTCGCGGGAGCCGGTATTGATGAGCACCCCAAAATGTGAAACCGGGGATTTGGTCTCCTGGTGAATAATCCGGATGCCGTTCTTTAGTACGAATATTTGCATTCTTTGCTGAAAAATGAAAAAATTTTAGGACTGCAAAAGTATGAAAAAGAAACGGTTCGACAGTGGGAAGAAAAAAAATGAGCAAGAAGACCAAAATTAGTTTTGCAGTTAAAATATTTGGTCTATATTTGCAACCCGAAAGCCAAACGCAATAGCCCAAAGCGAAAGCATGAAGCTTCGAAAAAAGTCCGCACCGGACTCAAAAAGGTGCCATAGCTCAGTTGGTAGAGCAATGGACTGAAAATCCATGTGTCCCTGGTTCAAATCCAGGTGGCACCACAGAGGGAAGCAAATGCTTCCCTTTGTTTTTTTATACCAGCCTCATTAAATTGATCCCCTGTCCCTTTCAAATAGAATGATTCCAACTCTGTCTATATGATCTAAAAGCGATTTTTCTTTTATTCGGTCATAGATAACTAAGTCAAACTTATAAGGAAGTGCTAATTCATCGATTTCAATCGAAGCGTTTAAAATATCATTCAATCCCAATTCCTTCCCAATTAATGATATATCAACATCGGAGCCATTTTGAAAATTGCCTTTTGCCCTGGAACCAAATAGAACAATTTTCTCAATCTTAGGGTTGCTTTCAAGTATTGAAACAATCTGACCAATGGCGGCATCCTCTAATCCGTATTTTATTCTGTTATCAACTAATTGATCTTTCATTTTGCAGTCTAATTCGTAAATCTCTTAATAGATAATAATATTCCTTGCGAATGCTGGTAATGATTTCTTCGGCAGTTTGTTCATCATAGGTATGGCTAGTCAAATTTCGGCTTTTATGCATTCGCATCCATCCATTTCCATCAGCAATATATCCATCCTGAAAACTTTGCTCGATCACAGGTCTGGGCCCAACTATATCAACATAACCCTTTTCTTTTAACAGGTCTTGAAGTGTTTTCCAACTTAATTCAAAAGTGTACTCAAATGCCTTAATCAATCCTTGCTTTTCCAGTTCGTTTAAGTTTTCAACTTCCTTGAATCTTTCCAATTGTTTGAAAGCTTTATCGAAATTTATAAATCTTTGCTGCCAGCGAATGTCTTTGTTTTCCATCCAATTGATCATTTATTACTTACAAATATACAATATCTGGCAATCAATGTTTTATTCAAATAATTCTTTTATCGTTTTCTTGGCCAAAAACATTTTCTATTAAAACGCCTCTTTTACAATGAAGCTGTCCGAGATTCCCAATGAGGATAAGTACTTTTCTACTGCCGCCATCATCGGCGGTGGTCCACAGAGGTAAAAATAGCTGGATTGCCCGTCCATGTGTTTCTGAATTAGCTCCGCTGAAATATACCCGTGTTCATATCCTTCCAGCTTTTCATCAGAAAGGATGTTGATGAATTTACTGCCCAGCAATAAGTGAAACCTGTCTTCCAGAATAATATCGGCCTTGGTCTTGTTGGCAAAAATGAGTTTGTTATTACCCACCCGATTGTTCCGTTCAAGCTGTTTAAAAATAGCGATGAAAGGGGTAACCCCTGCCCCGCCTGCAATAAATACCCCCTCCCCTTTATAGGTAATATCCCCAAAGGGTTTGTAAATAAACAACTCATCTCCTTTATGAAGCGAAAGTAATTTATTAGTAACCCCCTGTCGGTCAGGGTAGGTCTTAATGGTAAATTCCAGGTGATCATCCTCTGGCAGAGAGGTAAAGGTGAAAGGTCTTTTTTCATTTTCCCACCCGGGTTGATTGATTGATAGGTCAACTGCCTGCCCTGGGAGATAACTGATCGTTCCAGGTTTTTCAATTACTAACCGAATCACATCGTGTGTCACATGTTCCATCGATATTATTTTGACCGTTTCCATAGTGTAATTATTGATCGATTTTAATGTATGCTAAAAACTCCTGTCTTACTGCATCATTCTCAAACTGGCCCGAATAAATGGCCGTCGTGGTTTTGCTGGAGGTGTCCTTAATGCCTCTGGAAGCTACGCATAAATGGTCGGCTTCTATGACAACAGCCACATCATTGTGCTGCAATATTTCTTTTAAGGCATCAGCTATTTGGACCGTCAGGCGTTCCTGCACCTGAGGACGCTTGGCATAATACTGCACAAGGCGGTTGATTTTAGACAAGCCGATCACCTGTTGATCCGGGATATAGGCCACATGCACCTTCCCGATGATGGGTACAAAATGATGTTCACAATTGGAATATAAGGTAATGTCTTTCTCCACAAGCATTTTCTTATAGCCATACTTGTTGTCAAAAAGACTGATCTCAGGATGGTTCTCAGGGTTTAATCCGCTGAACATTTCTTTTACATACATCTTGGCCACCCTGTTGGGGGTGCCGCTTAAACTGTCGTCATACAAATCAAGTCCCAGGGTGCGCATGATCTGGGCAAAATGATATTCTATCTTATTGATTTTCTCTGTTTCGCTTAGTTCAAAAGCAGCAGGACTAATTGAAAGCTCCGGTGCCACTTTCCTGTATTCAATATTTAATGTGTTTTTCATGGCGTCATCAAAGTTCGTTTATTTTCTTCATTACATTTTCTACCATTGCATTGCAATAGATCAAATTAAATTCAAACAGCTCTGCCGCAGAATAGGTCTTTTCGATCTCCTTTCTTAACATCGCTTTTGCCCTGTTTAACCTTACTTTTACGTTGGCTTCGCTGATGTCCAGAAGGTCTGCCGTTTCTGAAACATTCATCCCGTTTATTTCCCGCAATGAAAATACAATCCGGTAATCAAAAGGAATACGGCTCAGGCCTTTTTCGATGATATGCCCTAATTCATGATTTTGAATGATTTTGTCCGTATCATTATTCGCGTTGGTAAACAGGGGCTTTGAACGGTCGTTTACTTCTTGCATAATTTCATTTTTAAAACTTGATTTCTCTTTTTTTCGGTAGCAGTTATTCATCATGATGCGAATAATCCAGGTTTTAAAATCAGCGCGGCCCTCAAACTGTGAAAGGTTCTTGTACGCGTCAATAAAGGTCTCCTGCATCAAATCCTGGGTGTCTTCGTGGTTGTAGTTGTAGGCTCTGCCAACTTTGTATAAGTAGGGGTTAAAACGCCTTACGATCATTTCATAGAGTGCTTTCTCTCCTTCTAACACACGTTGGATAATTTCCACTTCGGTAAGCTTTTCAGTTGTAACCATAGGATTGTATTTTTAATGTTGCAATTATTCTAAATAACCGGGCCATCTAAAAGCCGAAACGGCCATCACCAGATCATGTACTGCTACATCCCTATTGTTGAATCCGGCCAGTAATATCAGTGTAATGGCAGTAGGCCAGGCGGTGACAATGTATTAGCCAATTTTTGTTCTTATTAACAAAATAACCCCGGCAATGATTTCAATTACCCCAGAAATTATCTTAAATGATGATGCAAGAACGAACAATAGGCTGTTCATTGAAGGATTGAGGGTTTTTTCTCCATGGGTTAACAGGTTGATGAATTCTCCTGCCTTCTGACCCGTTAGGCACTATTCCGAATGTACACTTTATCACCTTTAGTGATTTTATCAGCTGCGGTTGAATGTTTGTAGTTTCCATTTCCTTTTCTTTTTAAATTGTTACTATCTGATTAGAGTAAACCAATTTTGGAAAGGTTACAAATGATTTTGGTTGAATGGATAAAATGTGAAGTATAAGTCTATGCTAATGATGAATGGTATGGTGTTGTGGAGATTACCGATCAAAGAATACCAGGTTTAATTGCAGTGACAAATACTTGCAAACTACTAAAACCAACAGACACTATTATGTATTAGTAACCTTAATTATATTTTTTGTCTTTTGCTTATATCCTGTCTATTGTCCCAAAATGATACTATTTGGATCTGGTCTTGATGTATTTCATAGAAAATCAAGTATGCTTTCATTGGAATAACACGGGTAAATTTATTGGAGGTAAGTCTTCCAATAAATTCATTTTCCGAAAGATTAGATGTTAAATTTTCAATCTCGATTAACAGCTTTAAACTATAGCGACTGCTTTTATTGCGCTGATTAAAATATTCGAGAATTTGCTTCAATTCCCTGCTTGCACGAGCTGACCAAATTATTCTTTTTTTAACCATTGCTTCATCTCAGACATTAATTGGTCATTCTCAAGATAATCACCATTTTTAATCTCTTCTCTGCCTTTTATAATTGAATCATTCTGTTCAGGGGATAATTGATAAAGGGTCTGTTCTGTTGAATCAAATATGGTCTGAAGTGCTTTAAGAAAATCCAGGTCATTCGAGTTTTTTATTCTCGAAATCAAGCTGTTTTTTATTTGAGTAGTCATATTCATCTTCATCTGTTTTTAATCCCTATTCAAAAATAAGCAATTTCTTTGAATCTGTCAAAGTCGTATCTTTTACGGTTGTTAAAGCAGGAAACTAAAAGCGGGTGCAAATTGTGTGTGCTTTTCTGTCAAGCCATCAAGCTGCCTGAACAGAATGATGTTACCGAAAACCATTGCTGCCGCTTTTGCAGGTAGTTTATATTAAGTTCTGCTGTTTTTTAATCATAAAACGGCACACTTTTGGGTACATTAATTTTTAACAATTTATCTGAAAACTCTATCAAGAAGAAATTCATAGTATCTATTTCCAAAAGAGCCTCTTTACCATTATTTATTCTGATTCCAACATTTTTAATATTATTAATATTTTCAAATTTAATCTGTCTCGCTACTCCTGTCGATGGATCTGTTGAAATAATTTCCGCCACTTTTTGTTTCCCATTTACTTTGACGAAAATTGTATCTTGATGGAAATTACTCTCAAAAACCAAATACAAATTTCCATCACGTAAATATTTATTATCCAAATAATCTCTCCGATTGGTACTATCAGTTTTGTAAAAGTTGTAAGAAATCAATATGTCATAATTGCCTGAATACTTCTTCGTATCGATACCATTCCGACAGCTTGATAATACTATAAACAATAAAAAAATTTTAACTGCTCTTATCATATTATATTACTTACAATTGATGCAAACGTCTAATTATCCGCAATCCTATTACAGTCACTTCCTTTTATAACAACTAGCAATTTAGCTTTTGAATACTTGTTTCAAAGCTATCCTTTTCACCTTCCCTTCCAAAGCTTTTTATATAATATTTCAGCTTCTCAATTGAATTTATTATCAGACAAAAGCATTTGGAATTGAGATATGCCTATAACCCGCGCTAAGTGTATATTTTAATCCTTCAATTTCCCGCAAACCATGAAATAATGATCCCATTTTTTTATAATTTACCTAATGAACAACCACCAATGGCTGGCTCTTATGTTTCCCCAATCAATTCCATTTCCACCTGCTCAATACACGGTCAATATTCCCTCAATACCCACTTTTGAGCTTACGGGTACATTACGGGTACATTACGGGTAGGTTACGGGTACATTACGGGTTCAGCAACCCCTAATGTACCCGTAATGTACCCCTTATCAACCCGTATAGACTTGAGGGGGTATTGACAGGGTATTGAGCAGGTATTGAGCATCCGGGCATGCACACCATAAACACAGGGATACTGGCAAGAGAAACAACACGCCCACTGCTAATTGAAATAAAAAAAATGTCGGGCTAGTTTTACTTTCCCAGAAACTTTAGATTGCGTTTGAGGCCTTCAAAGCGGGTACGCTTGACCGCTGAATTGCGGAATAGATGATTAAAGGTGGGTTTGTCCATGTTATCCCATTCAGATCGGGAAAGGTTCATTAATTCAGGACTGGGCATAAAGGCGGGCTCATGATGGGCTTTGGATTTTAAGTTCCAGGGG
>DATGYU010000278.1:0-15972 GCA_035297625.1 Prolixibacteraceae bacterium | reverse complement strand
GTAATCTTTGGCAAAAGCAGTCCTGCCGGCTGACTGGTGCAGACATGGCCTACTTCCATTGACAACCTGTTGCCGATCCTGGACTATAATATCCGCCATGGGCGCACCTACCTGTATGATAAGAACCCTCCCCTGTTTCCTTTTGGACATGGACTGACCTATACCACTTTCAACTATTCCAACCTGAAAACCCAAAAGCCAACGGTTAAGGAAGGTGAAACAGTAAATGTGACTTTCACCCTTGAAAACACAGGTAATTTCGACAGCGATGAGGTAGCACAGGTGTATGTCAGTTTCCCCGAATCAAAAGTTGAAAGACCAGCTATTGCCCTTAAAGGATTTAAAAGGGTAGCTGTGGCCAAAGGTAAATCAATGGAAGTAACCATTCCAGTAAATACCGATGAGTTGAAATACTGGGATGTGGATAAACATGCCTTTGTACTTGAAAAAGGAAAGGTAAACATTGCCGTGGGCGCTTCTTCAGCAGATTTGCGTTTAAACGGAAGCATCGTGGTTCTATAATCAAACAGATAAAAAAATAAACACATAGACACATAGGGCACATAGTTTAATTATTTCTATGTGCCCTATGTGTCTATGTGTTTACCTGGTTAATAATCTAAACAGATGAAATACTTTATACTGATTTTTGCTTTTACTATTTTGATTTTTAACGCCTTCGGCCAAAAGCAGAAAGTATGGCTGGATGCCGATACCGGCAACGAGATGGACGATTTATATGCCATTGTCCGTCTGGTAAAAGATCCCTCCATTGAGCTGGTTGGCTTAAGTTCAGCCCATTTCAATAACCCCGATCTGCTGGTCTTTAAAAAGTGGAATGCATACAATACCAAAGGCCTCAATACCGTGAAAGACAGTCAGCGACTGAATGAGCAAATACTGAAAGCTTTGGGCAAAATGAACATTCCTCACCCCATGGGTGCCGACCGTCAGATTGGCCGTGCCTGGGGCCAGGAAGACCCCAGGGATTCAAAGGCGGCACAAGGTATCATTGCTGCGGTAAAAAGCCTTCCAGAGGGCCAAAAGCTGGATATTTTGACCATTGGGGCCATGAGTAACTTAGCCTCTGCACTAATACTGGCCCCAGAGATAAAAAGCCGTATCCGTTGCTATGCTTTGGGAGCTCAATATGACCCATCAACTAAAGTATGGAACAAGAATGAATTCAACATCCGCAATGACCTGAATGCCTTTGACTACCTGCTGAACCTGGAAGGGCTGGATTTAACGATGATGTGCCTTCAGGCTGCACACCCGCTACAGTTTCAAAGAGAAGACACTTATAACCGTTTGGATGAAACCATAGTGACAGAAAAGATACTTGAAGACCGCTGGAGAGAACAAAACCCTCAGGATGCCACGCGGGTGATGTGGGACCTGGCCCTTGTGGAAGCTTACCTCAATCCTTCCCTTGCAAAGATGGAAAGAGTAAATACTCCTCCTGAAAACAGGCAAAGAGAGATAAGAGCTTACGTAAAGATTGAAGAAAAGCCTCTGGCAGAGGATTTCTGGAAGGTACTAAAACAAAAGTTATAATCGTAGTTATAACTTTATATATAAAACCTAAATGTCTTAAGTATACTTATAACTTTATACAAAATTCAGGAAAGTTATAAGTATACCTTATAACTTAACATCATTAAATTACCACATGAAAAACCTAACTACCCTGCTGATTGTAACTCTAGCCATTTTCCTGATGGCCTGTCAACCCAAAACAATTGAGGAACAAAGCATCCTTGCTCTTCATCCTGAAAACTCCAATTACTTTATTTATAAAGAAAAGCCAACAATCTTAGTTACTTCGGGAGAACATTACGGGGCGGTAATGAATGCTGACTTCAACTTTGAGAAGTACCTTTCTGCCTTAAAAAAGGATGGGCTTAACTATACCCGCATCTTTTTGGGCCCTTATTCCGAGATTGGCGACAATACCTTTGGCATCAGCAACAATACCATGAACCCAAAGCCGGAAAGCTGGCTCACGCCATGGGTAAAAGATACAGTGACCAATAAGTATGATCTGGACAAATGGAATGATGATTTCTTCAAACGCATCAAAGCTTTTGTGGCCAAGGCTTCAGAAAATGATATTATCGTGGAGGTTACCCTTTTCACGTCCTATTATACGGATCATCAATGGTCGACCAGTCCATTTCATCCAAAGAACAACATCCAGGGTATAGATTCCATTTCCTTCAAACAGGTCAACACCCTTAATAATGGCAAACTGCTTGCGATTCAGGAGAACTATGTGCGCAAGGTGGTAACTGAACTTAATGAATTTGGAAACATCACCTTTGAGATACAAAATGAACCCTGGGCCGACAATCCTCTATTTGTAGAGAAAATCCTTGAAACAGATACCCTCACCCACCCTTTCGCATGGCAGAAGATTGTAGAAACCAACAACCAGTCATCAGATGAGTGGCACAGAAAAATATCGGCCATCATTACCGATGAAGAAAAGCAATTGCCTAATCAGCATTTGATTGCCCGCAATATCAGCAATTTCAGGTGCAAGATAGTGAATCCTGATCCCAATGTATCCATCTATAATTTCCATTACGCCTATCCTGAGGCAGCCTTTCTGAACCTGGATCTTAAAAAAGCTATCGGATTGGATAAAACTGGCTTTATGCCCCACAACGACCTTAACTATCGCTCTCAGGCCTGGAAGTTCATGCTGGCAGGCGGTGCATTGTACAACAACCTGGATTACTCCTTCACGGTGGGCTCGGAAGATGGCACCCATGCCATTGATGCCGGAACGCCCGGTTGGGGAGGCACTCAATACCGCGCTCAGCTAAAGGTTTTGAAGGATTTCATGGAAAGCTTTAATTTCATCAAGATGAAACCTGACAATTCCATCCTGCAGGTCATGAAAGGCAATATCACTTCATTCCAGGTATTGGCTGAAACGGGCAGGCAATATGCCATATACATTGAAAATCCAACGGGTGCAACCATTGAACTTCAGGTACCGGATGGTGATTACAGAACTGAATGGATCAGCCCCGTTACAGGCATTCTGGAAGCAGGGACCAAGATGACTGCCATGGGTGGTGTACTGGAAATTAACTGCCCTCCGGGAGATGATTTTGTGCTGAAGGTGAGGTTGTAGAGGAAGGTATTTTGAATAGCCGTTTTACCTGGTAAAATTCTTATTTTCTACTGCTGACTTTGCCACTATCGGTTTTGTTTTATGTCCAAACCGGTAGTGAAGGCCAAAGGAAAACTGTTGCTGATAAGACCGATTATAGTCATCGGATGAAATTCTGCCATATAAGGGTTCAATGACAAACAAATCATTAATTGGGATATAGCCTGCAAAGTAAGTTAATCCGTGTCCGTCAGTTCCCATGCGCAGATTAAAGCCGTTTTTCAACCCAAAGCCTGATCCTAATTCAATATTTTGATAGAGTCCAGGAAATGGTGATGGGAAAAGGTCAGCAAATCGATAACTGACAAAGGCAATATTTTTGGGTCCAACCCTAACATAGAACTGCGGCATAACAGGACTTACCCTGGTACCGGTAGTAGGATTTTCGGATACTCTGTCCTCTGTCCAATCTATGGGTGAATAGCGCAGATCACCAATATGCAAACCGCCCCCAATGCCAATCCAGTTATAGTCATATTTCAAGAAAGGGTTGATGCCAATTATATTTTTCTCCGTTAAAATATTGCTGGTTCTCCCCAGTTCGGTATGTTGCCCAAAATAACCATTGATGCCATACTCCACCATCCGCTTGTTCTGTATTTCAGTGATGGAATAGCCCATTCCCATCAGCTTATAGTTTTGATGAAACCGCTGCATTTGACTACTTCTGTCACAGCCCTCCCCCAACCCAATATCGTGTGTGGTATCAAAATTACCTTTTGCATAACCTATTTTTATGGACTGGTAAATTTTCTTTTCATCTGAAGGAATGGTCTGACTCATCAGGATAAAGGATAGTACCAACAGAAATGCCACTGAAATTCTTACCTGCAATGAATACAGATGTTTAATGATCTCTATAACTATCCCTACAGACACTGGAATGAGAACAAACAGGAGGATATTAAACTCAACCGATGAAAACCAGTTACGGGTGATTATCAGTAATGCAACAAGGGAAAGCAAATAAAGAGAATTGAGTATCGGATGATTTTCCGTGATAATGAATTCTTTGGGAGAATAGTTTTTTTCGCGGTAATATATAATCGCTGCCAATATGGGAATGAGCGTGAGGTATATTACCTGTATCGTTTTCAATCCCATAAGGGTTAACCCAGGGAAAGCCGAATTGGACAGCGGATCTCTAAAAAACTCTATAATAAACCAGCCTGCCAGTATAAGCAACAAACCCGACAGGGCAAGGTTGCCTGGTCTTTTCCAGAAGTTTCTGTACCGCATCAGCAGTAAGCCAACCAATAAACTATAAATGATGATATAAAGAGGAACCGGGTGAATGTGTAACGAAAGTTCATCCGCAAAACCAACACGTCCTGCATTGAACTGATGAAGAAAAGCCGGAGTATTTGCTCCATACTGAATGCCTATGGGCCAGTGGGTTTCTGTGCCAAAACAACATCCGGTAAGCAAACAGCCTATCCTTTGTATGGCCATTCCAAAGGGTGTGGCAATGGCAAAAACATCCAGTATCGGATACTTTATTTTCAACAGCAGTTTTGCAACGCCCATTCCGGCAAGGGCAAAGAGTAGGGCTCCTGCCATATTCCTTGAATGTTCAATGGGAAAATTCAGCTGCTGAAGAAAATAATGGATATCGTTTGCATTGATTCCACCTATCCTTGAGCCGATAATCAGAAAGAAACGGGTAGTTACCACTACCAATAACATCGTAATCCAGGGAATCTTCCTTTTAAAACTTTCAAAAAGGAAAATAAAGATGATCATCAATCCGGATAATTGGTAAAACAAATCGTAATAGAACTGTGGGTTACCAAGCTTTATGATCATTTACATAGTTATTTTTAGTTAGTTTTCAAATTACATACTTATACGTCAATATTGATATTGGGTTTTAATATTTACATAAATAAATTATCATTGCTTTTGAATATCTAATCCAATCTTATAAAATAATTAAGTTTAAGGTCGATGGATTTTTTATAAATCTCTAAAAATTAAGATACTTATCTTTGCATAACATGGAAGTAGAAGTTTCTTAACCAATAAACAATAATTACCTATGAACCCAACTGTCTATCAACTTGCCAAAATGATCGATCACTCTATTCTGCATCCTACCTTTACGGATGAGGATTTGAAAAGAGAATGCGAAGTGGCCAAAAAATACAATGTGGCCTCTGTATGCGTTAAACCCTATGCCGTAGAGCAAGCTGAAAAACTTCTTAGAGGCAGTGGTGTACTGGTTGGCTGTGTCATTGGATTTCCTGCCGGAAATTCTACTACCATCGTTAAGACGTTTGAAGCTGAAGAAGCCTGTCTCAATGGAGCGGTTGAAATAGATATGGTCATTAACATCGGAAAGGCCCTGCAGGGCGACTGGAAGTATGTTAAGAACGAAATCAGAGAGGTAACTGAAGTCTGCCATCAATATAAGGCGATTGTTAAGGTGATCTTTGAAACCGACTATGTGACCAGGGAAGAGGACATTGTCAAGCTTTGCGAGATATGCACCGAAGTAGGAGCCGATTATGTGAAGACCTCTACAGGCTACGGCTTTGTAAAACAGGCCAGTGGCGATTACAACTACGCCGGAGCTACCATCCCTGTTCTGGAACTGATGAAAAAAAGCGTAGGGCCTAAGGTAAAAGTAAAAGCTGCAGGAGGGGTACGTAACCTCGATCAGCTGCTGGCTGTCCAGGCTGCTGGTGCCAGCAGATGCGGTGCTACTGCTACCAGTACAATGATAGAAGATGCAATCAAACGGTTTGGAGAATAGATATATAAAACTTCCCCATTAAAAAAATAAGGAATAAGGAATAAGGAATAAGAAAGTATGCCGGATCAGAGCATTCTTTACTTTCTTATTCCTTATTTCTTGTTCCTTATTCCTTATTTTTTTTGATCCTCTCATTAATATCGAAACCACTTGTATTAATTTTTCCAGCTTTTCATATTGATAATTGATTAAAATCATCCTCATTTTCCCTTTTATTTATTAGCTTTATGAAAAATTCATAAAGATGAAAACTACTTCTATCTGGATCATATCCCTGGCCTTAATCATCAGTTTCACATTGAGCGCCATCATCATTGGCAGTGCCCTTCAGCGTTTCAAAACAGAAGACAGAAGTGTCAGTGTAAAAGGCTTTTCTGAAAGAGAAGTAAAAGCCGATTTGGCCGTATGGCTGATCCAATCGCGCATTGCCAGCAATGACCTAACAACAGGCAGCCAGGATATCGAAGTTACTAAAAACAAGATAGTTAGTTTTCTACTACAGAACCAGATAAAACAAGAGGAGATCATCGTGGAAGGCATCATGGTCACTGACAAAAAAGCCCAGGAATACGACAATTACCAACAGAGCATTGCTTTCCGCTATCTCATCACCCAGAACTTCCAGGTAAGGAGCAACAATGTCGATTTGATCCAAAAGGTCAGCCGTATGACCGGTGAACTGTTGCAGGCCGGCGTGGTGGTATCGAACACCAACTATGGCAACCCCCTTCAGTTTTACTTCACCAAGCTGAATGATATCAAACCCGAGATGATTATCGAGGCTACACAAAATGCCAAAAAGGCTGCCAGTGAGTTTGCCAATGAAAATGAAGCTACCCTGGGCAGATTGAAAAAAGCCAGCCAGGGCCTTTTCACCATTGTTGATCGCACGGCCTCACTTTCAGGTGCAGAAGGAGGCTTTACAGGCAATTCAAACGATTTATTCAAGAAAGTCAGGGTGGTTATTTCTGCTGAATATTCCATAAAGTAAAAGTCATTACTGCGTTTATTAGAAACAACTTTCCAATTCTTTCATCCTTCTAAAAAAAACGAAATTTAGAACATCCATCATTTTTCCAAATGATGGATGAATGGATTTGCGCTGAGCAATCATTGCTTTCCATGTTAAAATGGATATTAAAGCAAGATGTTGATGACCTGCTTGCCAATCCCTTAACTTTTGCAGCTTCTGATACCTTTCTGATACCCATCTGATACCTTTCTGTAACCTGAGGTTACAGAAAGGTATCAGAAAAGTATGAAAAAAGTATCTAAAACAGAGAAAGACCAGCATACTGATAAAGGAACATTAGCTGTCTGGAGAAATTTGCATTTGACCGGGATGCCGTTAGCACAACAAGAGGAATAATGAAAGGAAATATAACTTTAAAGAAGTAATTGTTTTGCGGAAAATATTTAAAACACAGGGAGACTATTGAAAGAAATTCAAGGAGAAATACAGGTGGATATTATAATTATCAAATGTGATTATCAAATGAAATATCCAATATTCAAAACACAATAACCGATTTCGAATAAGAAATTACCTCTGCAATCCTATTCTGCTTCAACATACAGCTGGGCTGCTTCTACGCGGGTAACCACGATATCGGTGCCCCTTTCTATCATTCCGGATACAGCCATCGCATCGTAGACTTTGCCTTCAATATTGATTTTTCCGGAAGGGCGCAAAGTGGTAATTGCGGTGCCTTTTTTACCTCTCAATGGAATCAGTTCAGGATCGACACCAAGGTAACCTTCGTTGACACCCATCACCTCATGCAAAGAAAGATGGGCAAAGCGGCCGGTCTGGGCCGTAAACATTTTCTGGCTAAGGTAGATGGCAAATCCAATGCCTCCGATGGTTCCAATAAAAACGGTCAGCAAGGCGATTACTAAATCATTGCCATTGACTCCCTCAAAGGTAAAATCGACATTATCGATAAGGCTTAATACCAATCCGGAGAAAGCGAGTGTAATGCCCGATATGCCGGTTATCCCGAAACCGGGTACTACAAATATTTCAAGGGCAATAAGTATAAGGCCGATTACAAAAATCAGTATTTCCCAGTTGGCTGCCAATCCTTCAAGATATAAGGGCGAGAAATACAACAGGGCAGCTACCACAGCCACGACAAGTGCAAAGCCAATACCCGGAGCCTGCATTTCAAAATAAATACCCCCCAAAATGAGCATGATCAGGATGCCCGAGACCACAGGATTTACCATAAAGCCGATGAAGCGCTCAAGGGCCGTAGGTTTATATTCCACCACCCGGGCATCTTTCATCTTATTCATTGCAAGCACTTCCTCCACATTCTTGCAGATGCCTTCACAATAGCCATTCTGCACAGCTTCCAGGGCGGTAAAAGTCAGGATCTTACCCGTATCCTTTATTTCAGGAATGTAGACCCTTTCGTCAACCATACCTTCGGCAATCAGGGGATCGCGCTTCCATTTGTAGGTGGTATCCTGACCGGCAATGATGGTATCCTTTCCATGGGCCTCGGCAGTAGCGCGCATAGTGGAGCGCATGTACGACTGATACTTATCCGGCAGTTTCTGTCCAGTTTGGTTGACCACCGTGGCTGCCCCGATAGAAGCGCCGCTGCGCATGTAAATACGGTCGCAGGCAATAGAAATCAATGCTCCGGCAGAGGCAGCGTTGTTGTCAATAAACACCACCACGGGAATGGGGCTGTTCAGAATTCGTGTTCGGATAGAATCGGCATCCACAACCGTTCCACCGTAGGTATTCATATGAATGAGAAAAAGGTCAGCCTTTAGGCTGTCAGCCTCAGCAAAAGCCTGTTGGGTTTGCCTCCAGATGGCCGGTGCGATGTTTTCCTTGATATTGAACTTATACACCAGCTTTCGATCTGTTCCTTTATTCTTTTCCGCAGAAAAGGAATTCTGACCGGAACCCTGAATAAAGAGAAACAGCCCCAGTAAAACAAAGAGTATCGGCTTCATGGTTTTTAGTATATGCATTGCTGATCACTGATTTTGGCCTTTCATGAACAGGCAGGCATACCAAAGTTAACTTTATTTTTCAGGTTGAGGAACTTTAATCAGTTTTTTCAGGTTATAGCCCCGTTTTTTGGCATTATCCAACAGCATCTGGTAAGTTTTCTCATCCATTTGAGGAGAGCGGCTCAAAATCCAGAAGTACTTGTCGGAGGAACTGCCGATCATGGCATACTGGTAATTCTTGTCCAGTTCCAGCACATAATAATCAGCATAAAAATCCCAGAAGAAAGATACCCTCAGCTTACCCGGTTCTTTTTTATTGGGAATCTTGGCTTTACCAGTAGCCTTGGAATGTTTGCCATCGAGGGTATTTTTATACCCTTCGTTGATAACGCGAATCTTTCCATTTTCCATCAGCTCATAGGTAGCGGTAACCCCCACCAGGTTCTTCTCAAAAGAATGGGGGAAACGGGCAATTTCATACCATTTGCCCATGTAACGTTTCACATCCAATTCCTTAACAGTAGTTTTATCAATCATTTTGCTTTGAATGTTGGTAGTACAAAAACTAAAAAGTAAAATGAACAGCATAAGTAAATGATTTCTTTTCATGGCGGTGAATATTTTAGATAATCAAATTTACGCAATAATTGTGAGTAAAATATTGTACCAGAAGCTGAAATAAAAAATTAAATACTGAAAATAAGCTATTTGCTGAAGATTAGCTATAAACACATAGGCACATAGAACACATAGATTAAAATACATTTTAAGAGGTTGATTATTATATAATTAATATATTTTGCTTTTATTTTCCTATGTGTTCTATGTGCCTATGTGTTTAATAAATGGAGACTCTTTGCAAGGCACATTGGACTATAAATTTTTTCTACCTTTACGGCTTGAAAAAAATCAATCCATGGAATTAAATTTACTGACAGCTATTTCACCCATTGATGGAAGGTACCGTTCGAAAGTAGAAAACCTTCAGTTATATTTTTCAGAATATGCCCTTATCAGATACAGGGTGCTGGTTGAAATTGAATACTTTATCGCCCTTTGTGATCTACCGCTCCCCCAATTGGCTTCGTTTGACAAGAACAACTATGGTGCCTTGCGCAGTATTGTTGCCAACTTTTCTGTGGAAGATGCCCAAAGGATCAAGGACATTGAAAAAGTGACCAACCATGATGTAAAAGCTGTAGAGTATTTTTTGAAGGAAGAATTTGACAAACTCAACATTCAGGCCTTCAAGGAATTTATCCATTTTGGACTGACTTCTCAGGATATCAACAATACGGCAGTTCCCAAGTCTATTCACGACGCCCTGGACAATGAATATTTTCCCTCGATGAATGATCTGGTGGACAAACTGGAAGAGTTTGCCGCCGAGTGGAAAGATATCCCCATGCTGGCCCGCACCCATGGTCAGCCGGCCTCTCCTACCAACCTTGGCAAAGAGATACGCGTTTTTTCAGAACGCCTGAAAGGTCAGTTGGATCAGTTAAAAGCCATTTCATGTGATGCCAAATTCGGTGGAGCAACTGGTAATTTCAATGCCCACCATATTGCCTATCCAGAGATCAGCTGGAAGGCTTTTGGAAACCATTTCCTGAAGAAATACCTCGGACTGGAAAGGGCACAGTACACCACTCAGATTGCCAATTACGACAACCATGCCGCCATTTTTGATGCCATGAAACGCATCAACAATGTGATCATGGACCTGAACCGCGATATGTGGACCTACATTTCTATGGAGTATTTCAAGCAGAAAATCAAAGCGGGAGAAGTAGGTTCTTCGGCCATGCCCCACAAGGTTAACCCCATTGATTTTGAGAACTCCGAAGGCAACATCGGACTGGCCAACGCGCTGTTTGAACATTTATCGGCCAAACTGCCTATCTCCAGGCTTCAGCGTGATCTAACCGATTCAACGGTTTTGCGCAACATCGGGGTGCCGTTTGCTCATACCCTGATTGCTGTAAATTCAACTTTAAAAGGATTAAACAAGCTTTTAATCAACACAGAGGCTATCAATGCAGACCTGGAAAAGAACTGGCCGGTAGTGGCTGAGGCTATCCAGACCATTTTACGTCGTGAAGGATATCCCAATCCGTATGAGGCATTGCGCAACCTGACCCGTGTAAACCGTAAGATTGATCAGCAGGTAATCCATGAGTTTATTGATACTTTGGAGATTTCAGATGAGTTGAAATCAGAGTTAAAAAAGATTACTCCGCAGAACTATACGGGTATTTTTTAATGGTTCATTCAACAATAAAATAGCCAAATACAAGTTTATATTTAAAAGCACTTACAGCATACCAACAATTCGATGAAGGATTTTTTCCAGATCTTAAAACGGTTTATCCCACCCTACAAAAAGCGGCTGGTACTCAACTTCCTGTTCAACTTACTGTCAGCATTGTTTACCGTATTCTCGGTAACGATGATGATTCCTATTTTGGAAATTCTTTTCAAGATGTCCAAAGAAGTGACTGAACTGATGCCCTGGTCCATGGATCTGGGCGCTTTAAAGAATAATCTGTATTATTATATCACTCTTTTTAAAGAAGCACATGGGGCAGGGCTAGTTTTGCTGATGGTGGGTCTTTTTGTTATTCTGGCCACCTTGCTGAAAGTTGGATTTGCTTATCTGGGAGCCTATCAGGCTATTTACATCCGCAACGGCGTTGTAAAAGACATGCGTGAACAGATCTACTCGAAGATACTAAGGCTGGCGCTACCCTTTTTCTCCGAAGAACGTAAAGGAGATATCATTTCACGTATTACAGGTGATGTGACAGAGGTTGAGAATTCCATCATGTCGTCGCTGGATATGTTTTTGAAAAACCCCATTATCATCGCTGTATTGCTTGCTTCCATGCTGGTGATGAGTCCAAGCATGACGCTATTTATCTTCCTGGTATTGCCCATTGCAGGCACGATTATTGGCCGTGTGGGTAAATCACTAAAAAAAGTATCCCGGGAGGGGCAGGATAAAATGGGTGTCATTCTTACCGTGGTGGAAGAAACTCTTGGAGGGCTTCGTATTATCAAGGCATTCAATGCCGAGAAAAAGATGAACACCAAGTTCAATACAGAGCTTCATGATTACCGCCGTATCATGAACCGGCTGATGCGCCGCCGTGAACTGGCACACCCGTTAAGCGAGTTGCTGGGAACCGTTGTGATTATTATCGTGGTATGGTATGGAGGTACTTTAATACTGAGCAATAACAGTGAACTCAGCGGACCTGAATTCATTGCTTATCTTGCCATTTTTTACCAGATCATCAATCCGGCAAAAGCTTTCACGACAGCCCTTTACTCTATCCAGAAAGGGTTGGCCTCGATGGACCGTATTGATAAGATATTGATGGCCAATGTTAGCATTCCGGAGGCCTCGAATGCCCAAACTATTGACACCTTAAAAACTGAAATAGAATACCGCAATGTTTCATTTGCATACGATGACAAGACTGTTTTAAAGAATGTTTCGCTTAACGTACCAAAAGGCAAGACAATAGCATTGGTAGGACAATCGGGCAGCGGAAAAACAACCTTTGTCGATTTGTTGCCAAGGTTCTATGATGTGAACAAAGGGGGCATTTTTATCGACAACATCGATATCCGCCATATTAGACTGCATGATCTGCGTAATTTGATGGGGAACGTGAACCAGGAAGCTATCCTGTTTAATGACACTATTTTCAACAACATCACTTTTGGGGTGGAGAGTGCTACAATGACGGAGGTAATTGCCGCGGCCAAAGTGGCCAACGCCCATGATTTTATCATTGAAACAGAACACGGATATGATACTGTTATTGGCGACAGGGGCAGCAAGCTTTCCGGTGGACAGCGTCAGCGCCTAAGTATTGCCCGTGCCATTCTGAAGAACCCACCCATCCTTATTTTGGATGAAGCCACTTCAGCTTTGGACACAGAATCGGAACGACTGGTCCAGAATGCATTGGAGAATTTGATGAAAAACCGCACTTCCATTGTCATTGCCCACCGGCTTTCGACGGTAAGGAACGCAGACCTTATCTGTGTTTTCCATGAAGGTGAAATCGTTGAACGCGGAACCCATGAAGAATTGATTGCTTTGGATGGACGATACAAACGACTGCACAGTATGCAGATGTTCTAACAGCCCTACTTATTTCAACCTATCAAAATAATTAAATCATCTTCATTTATTTATTACTTTTATCGCGGTAAAAAAAACCTTACTTGATTAGTACTGGAGCGGGTTACAGCCATATCGGAGAATTATTTATTTAATTCCTGACAATGGGTAAATGTCCTTTTCCATATAATGGAGTAATATAAACCCGTATATTTACGGTAAAAGGCATTAAAAGAAAAGTATCAACAAATAATTAACTTTTGCTTAATGAGAAAATGGCGCATTGAAGATTCGGCTGAACTCTACAACATCAATGGTTGGGGGATCAACTTTTTTTCTATCAACGAGAAGGGCAATGTAACGGTTACTCCCAAAAAGGACGGAGTTCAGATTGACCTTAAAGAACTGGTTGAAGAACTTCAACTAAGGGATGTCTCAGCACCTATGCTGTTGCGCTTTCCCGATATTCTGGATAACAGAATTGAAAAAATGGCCAGCTGTTTTAAAGTAGCTGCTGAAGAGTATGAATACAAGGGACAAAACTTTATCATATACCCCATCAAGGTTAACCAGATGAGGCCTGTTGTGGAAGAGATTGTCGGACACGGCAAGAAATTCAACATTGGACTGGAAGCAGGCTCGAAGCCAGAGTTGCATGCAGTTATTGCCATTAGCACGGACAATGACTCATTGATTATCTGCAATGGTTATAAAGACGAAAGCTACATCGAGTTGGCCCTGCTGGCCCAAAAGATGGGAAGGCGTATTTACCTGGTAGTAGAAAAACTGAATGAGCTAAAGCTGATTCTCAAAATTGCCCAGCGCCTTAAGATAAAGCCCAACCTTGGTATCCGCATTAAGCTCGCCAGTTCTGGCAGCGGCAAATGGGAAGACTCGGGAGGCGATGCCAGCAAGTTTGGTTTAACATCGAGCGAACTGCTGGAAGCGTTGGATATTCTCGAGAAAAAAGAAATGAAGGATTGTCTGAAGCTGGTACATTTCCATATTGGCAGCCAGGTAACCAAGATACGCCGCATCAAGCTGGCCATGCGTGAAGCTTCGCAGTTCTATGTGCAGCTTCGCCTGAAAGGTTTCAACGTTGAATTTGTAGATATCGGCGGTGGATTAGGAGTGGACTATGACGGAACACGCTCCTCAAGCAGCGAAAGCAGTGTCAATTATAGCATCCAGGAGTATGTGAATGACGCTATTGCTACCATCGTAGATGCCAGTGATAAGAACAATATTCCGCATCCAAACATCATAACTGAATCAGGTAGATCCCTTACTGCCCACCATTCTGTGTTGGTCTTTGAGGTACTTGAAACGGCCACTCTCCCAACAATGGGGGAAGAAGAGGAACCCAAGGAAAGTGACCATGAATTGGTAAAAGAGCTGTTTGAATTATGGGAATCGCTGAACCAGTCACGGATGCTGGAGACATGGCACGATTCTCAGCAGATCAGGGAAGAAGCCCTTGATTTGTTTAGCCTTGGAATGCTCGACCTGAAGACCCGTGCACAGATTGAAAGGTTGTTCTGGTCGATCACCAAAGAAATACATCAGATGACCAGTGAATTGAAACACATTCCTGAAGAATTGCTGTATTTACCAAAACTGCTTTCAGATAAATACTTCTGTAATTTCTCATTGTTTCAATCCCTTCCAGATTCATGGGCCATCGATCAGATATTCCCCATAATCCCTATTCAGCGTTTGGATGAGAAACCAGACCGTTCAGCTACCATTCAGGATATTACCTGTGACTCGGATGGAAAGATTGACAACTTCATCTCCACCCGTAACTTCTCGTATTACCTGCCGGTACATCCAATAAAATCCAAAGAGCCTTATTACATCGGGGTATTCCTGGTGGGCGCTTACCAGGAGATACTGGGCGACTTGCACAACCTGTTTGGCGACACCAATGCCGTTCATATATCCGTTGACAACAAGGGATACAGCATTGACCAGATTATTGATGGTGAGACTGTTGCTGAAGTGCTCGACTACGTTCAGTACAATGCTAAAAAGCTTGTACGGACAGTAGAAACATGGGTAACCACCTCTGTGAAGTCTGATATTATTACTGCAGAAGAAGGAAAAGAGTTTTTATCTAATTACCGTTCAGGATTGTACGGATACACTTACCTGGAATAATAATGTTAGCTTTTGGCTACTGGCAAGATTTCATTCTACCATTGGATGATTTCTTGACAGTAGCCAGAAGTCAGCTGCAAATAACCAATGGTAGATTTCATCCATCTACCATGTTTAATTAGGCTTGCCAAAGCTTATACCCTTTCTTGCAGCGATATAATAATTCTCTACTAGCCTCCCTTTTTTATTGTTGTAGTGCAGATTGATCTGGTATACCCTTTCAAACTGATACATAGGAAAATGCTTCATAAAAGAGATAGTATCCCCTATTCCCACCATTAATCCAAACCTGGCTTCTGAGGGTACATTGACATGAACACTGTCATTTGGAATCAATGGAATGGCTTTACCAAAGTCCCAAACTATTTCAGGTGAAACAGAACTGAGCCCATAGGTTTTAATTCCCAACTGTTTCTCAATTGAAAGTGCTTTTTGAACCGAAGAATAATAAGGATTGTATATCACTGTCTTGTAGATAGGAATCAGGGATATCACCACGATGGTGAAAAGCGCTATCATGGAATAAAACACCCGGTTGAAATTCTTACTGATGAGACCTCTGATAATCGCCACGGAACAGACAATCATAAGAATGGAAGAAAACATAAAAAGTAACAGATGTTCCATCAGTTGATCCTTCAGGAAATAAACCAATACAAAAGGATAAATCAATGCAATAAATGCAAACAGGCCAAAAGAAAAATAAACGCTCATCATTTCTCTTCTACTCATACTTTGATTAAAACTCCTAAAAAGGTATTCAAT
>DATGYU010000277.1:0-6629 GCA_035297625.1 Prolixibacteraceae bacterium | reverse complement strand
GTACGCCTGCCTATGGCTTATCCCCGCTATATCAATTACGACCCGTCAAAGAATGTTACCCCAGCCGATGTGCTGAACATTAATGTGAAGGAAGTGGATAAGATTCAGGAACTTGTCTTCCAGGCACAACAGGCCGGATTGCATGTGAGCATCAATCTACACCGTGCACCGGGCTATTGTGTAAATGCCGGATTTAATGAACCATATAATCTTTGGACCGATCAGGAAGCTCTGGATGCTTTCTGCTATCATTGGGAGATGTGGGGCAACCGCTTTAAGAATGTCTCTTCTAAAAAGATTAGCTTCGACCTTGTCAATGAGCCCAGCATGCGTGCTGATATGAACGATCAGTTCGCAGCCCGCACTACCATCCCGGGAGAAGTATACCGTAAAGTAGCCCTTGCTGCCTCCAAGGCTATTCGCAAGTCAAATCCCAACCACCTGATTATTGCCGATGGCAATGATGTAGGCTCTTCTGTCATCCCTGAAATCAAGGATTTGAACATTGCACAAAGTTGCCGTGGCTATTTCCCGCATTATATATCGCATTACCGTGCCCCATGGGTGTTCAAAAACCCTGATGATTCACCTCCTGTGGTATGGCCTGGTGTAATTGATGGAAAAACCTTCGGTCGTAAAGATATTGAAGAGCTGTATAAGCCATGGATCGAACTGGTGAAAGAAGGCGTAGGCGTTCATTGTGGAGAATGTGGCTGTTACAAAGAAACTCCTCATCAGGTGTTTCTGGCATGGTTTAACGATGTGCTGGATGTCCTTACAGAAAATAACATTGGCTATGCCCTTTGGAATTTCCGAGGCGACTTTGGAGTGCTGGATTCAGGGCGAAAAGATGTGCAGTACGAAGATTGGTATGGCCATCAGCTGGATCGCAAAATGCTGGAACTGCTCAAAAAGCACTAGAAGTTTAAAGTTTAAGGTTTAAAGTTTAAAGTTGCCGGCAAGTTTAAAGTTTCAAGTTCCAAATTCCAAGTAAGGTGCCTGGGGTATTTCATCCATTTAATTTCTCAGGCTCCTTAAACGTCCTTAAGGTCTCTAAAGTCCCATGACACTTGCCATCAGCAAACTTTGAACTTGAAACTTTAAACTCTTTACTCTGCCAGCATTTCCAGCGAAGTAGCTGCCAGTTTATTATAGGTATACTCCCTGATATCCCTGAAAGTGTCTCTAATTGAGCAGTTCTTTTCATCCTTGCAATGATCGCAGGGCTCGTAAAACTTCTCAGAGGTGCATTTGAGCATGGCGATGCTTCCCTCAAACAGGCGTACAATCTCCAGTAAAGTAATATCTCTGGGGTTTTTCATCAGGAAATAGCCGCCATTTTTTCCCAGACGGGAATCCAGGTAGCCATTCTTCTTCAGCTCCAAAAGGATGGATTCCAAAAAGCGCTTGGGAATCTTTTCACTCTCGGCTATCTGGTTGATCATTAGGGTGCCTTTGCCATACTCTTTTGCCAATCGTACCATGGCCAGCATCGAATATCTTGTTCTTTGTGTAAGCATCACTATCCTATTTTACTTAGGTATTTTAATTTCTCCATATCCTTTATTTCAAACAGCTTACCTTCCAGAGAGATGAGCTTCTCATTCTGCCATTTAGATAAAGTCATAATCACATTCTCGGTAGAACAGCCTGCAAACTCAGCAATTTCCTTGCGCGTGAGCGACAAGTAAAAAGAGGTTTCATGATATACCTCAGATGCAAGATACAGAAATATATCAGCTATACGACCTTCCTTCTGTTTGTGTGCCAGGCTGATAAAGTTCATTACCGATTTCTTGAACATCTCTGAAGCCACCTGAAACATCATCATGGCAAACTTTGAATTGTCCATCAGTACCTGTTCCAACACCTTGGCTTCAATCATGATTACCTCGCAGTCCTCAACAGCAATGATAGAGAACATGTTATTGTCCTTGTAGAAAAGGTTGGCGCCCCCCAATATTCTTGGGGCAGAAACGATTGTAAGAATGAGGTTCTTGCCTGTTTCATTTTCGTAGTTGAACTTCACAATTCCTTTTTCAAGATAAACGATATAGGAGGGCATTACCCCTTGTTTCAATATCGTTTCCCCCTTTTTAAAGTTAAGTTTTACTGAAGCTTTCTCCAGCTTATCAAAGTCCTTATCAGGAATAAACTGTATGGATATCCTCCTGAACCACGAATATTCTTTTCTGGTCTCATTTAAAAGCATAGGCCTCAATGTTTGAATGCAAGTATGACTTAGTTCTATAAAAACAAAAATACAGTAAGTCGGTAGACATTATGGTCGTACTAATACCTATTTGAATTTTAGCGGTCGTATTTATACGTATTTATCATTTTTGACACATTAAATTTTCCATACTTCCATCTGTTAAATTTCATTTCACGACCTAAATTATTCAATTATACAATTGAATCCTAGTGACTAACACTATTGTACTTTTGATTGGAGGATTTACTCATTATTTATTTGCCGGCAATAGGATGATTAAATCTACAGTAAATCAGTAGATAAATAGACTATTATGAGAAAAGGAATTATTACTTTATGGACGCTGTGTTTGTTGGCTCTTGCAGCTCATTCACAATCAACAGATGACATCCTGAACATTCTGGTTCAGAAAAAACTGATTCAGCAAACAGATGCTGATTCCATTCGTGCTGAAGCTGCTATTGCGGCCCAAGGCAATCTATCCAAGATAAAAGCATTTCCTGTTAATGCCAGTAAAAAACTAACCCTTGCCGCATATACCCAGGTACGCTATCAGGCGCTGGAAGAAACAGGTAAACCGGATGGCTTTGATATTCGTCGGGCTCGACTGGATGTCAAAGGAAATATATCTCCATACTGGGGCTATCGTGTGCAGTTCGACCTGGCTGGAACACCCAAGGTATTAGATGCGTATATCGATTTAAAACTAAATGAAACCCTCAATTTCACCATCGGGCAGGCTAAGATTCCTTTCTCCATGGAGAACCTTGCCAGTTCAACTCAATTACTGCTGATCGATCGCGCGCAGGCCGTGGAGGCCCTCACCGCCCGTGGAAAAGATGTGGGAGGCAACCAGAATGGCCGTGATATTGGCGTCCAGCTAGGGGGTACCATCCTGAAGATGAACAGTCGGCCATTGGTTGATTACCGCCTTGGCGTATACAATGGTGCGGGCATTAATGTTATAGATAATAATGAGCAGAAGGATTATGCAGCCCGGCTGATTGTTCATCCTGTTGCTGGCCTTGACATCAGTGGTGCTTACTATGATGGCTCACGCCTTATTCAGGAGGTTAAAACCGGTAATGTGGTAACCACACCCGCTACTAATGTCAACCGCGATCGTTATGGCGTTGACCTGAGTTACGACCTGAAAAACTTCTCCCTGCGCAGTGAGTACATCCATGGAAAAGATGACCAAACACAAAGGGAAGGGTACTATGTGATGGGTGCCTATTCTTTCTTTCAGAAGAAATGGCAACTGGTGGCCAAATATGATTTCTATGATGCCGACAAGGCCAAAACGGACGATGCTTCTACCTGGGCTGTTCTGGGCGTAAATTACTTCTTCAATGCCAATACTAAATTACAGGCCAACTATACCTTCAAAAATGAAGAAGGGGACAGTATCGACAACAATTTTGCCAATGTGCAGCTACAGATAGGCTTTTAATCATTCAACCGAAAAATACATTCAACATGAAAAAAATAACTTCACTTTTCCTGGTACTGTTATTATTCACCAGTTTACTATCCATCCAAAAAACCTATGCTCAGGCCAAGCCGGAGCTTAAAGGCAACATCAGTATCTCAGGGGCCTTTGCCCTGTATCCACTTACTGTAAAGTGGGCTGAAGAATTCAAAAAGATCCACCCTGGGGTGAAATTCGATATCTCAGCCGGGGGAGCCGGTAAAGGAATGACGGATGCTCTTTCAAAGATGGTAGATATTGGCCTTGTCTCCAGAGCGATAAATCCTGAAGAAGTCAAGAAAGGTGCTTACGCTATTGCTGTTACCAAGGACGCAGTGGTTCCTACGGTCAGCGCAAAAAACCCTGTCATCAAGGATATACTGGCCAATGGCCTGGATCGGGAGGCTGCTGTGAACATCTTCATTACCGGTAAAACAAAAACCTGGGGACAGGCCCTCGGCATTAAAAGTGCTGTTCCAATTCGCATATATACCCGTTCGGATGCTTGTGGTGCTGGTGAAACCTGGGCTCAGTATCTTGGCAAGAAACAGGAAGACCTGTTGGGTGTAGGGGTGTTTGGCGATCCCGGACTTGCTCAGGCAGTGACCAAAGACCCCTCAGGAATTGCTTACAACAACATCGGTTATGCCTATGATGCCAAAACAAAAAAGCTTAACCCTGGAATAAAAGTGATACCTCTTGATGTCAATAACAACGGAAAGATTGATCCGGATGAGAATTTCTATGACACACTTGATAATCTGGTGAATGCCATTGCCTCAGGGAAATACCCCTCTCCACCGGCCCGAGACCTTTATTTTGTAACCTCAGGGAAACCTTTGAAGAAGGAATTGGTAGAATTTATCAAGTGGACACTTACCGACGGCCAAAAGTATGTATTCGAAAGTGGGTATATCAATCTTCCAAAAGAAAAACTGGCTGCCGGACTGGAAAAAGTAAAATAGATAAGAGCTATAAAAATAAGATTAGTATTGCTGGTTTCTATGCCAACTTATAAAACCTGACAGAATGTAAAACCTCTGTCAGGTTTAGGGGATTATAGAGGTCAGCAAATAAACAAGTTATTATGACCAAAACTAAATACAACAAATACCGCCAGTTTAAGGAGCTCGGGCTCAAATATTCCATGTTGCTGCTTACGCTCATCTCGTTAACCTTTGCGGTGATCATTGGCATCAGCCTGTACTATAAATCGGTACCCATACTCGATCAGCAATCTATCTGGGACCTGGTGACAGGCAAAAACTGGAAGCCTCTAAAGGGGGAATTCGGCTTTTATCCATTTATCATGGGTACGTTGTGGGTCACCGGTATCGCGATCCTTATTTCATTACCACTCTGCCTCTTATCGGCCATATATCTTTCCGAGTATGCCCATCCAACCATCAAAAAGGTAGTATATCCTATGATCGATGTGTTGGCAGGAATACCTCCCGTAGTATATGGCGTATGGGGAATCCTGGTGGTAGTGCCGTTCATCTCTGAAACCCTGGCCCCACATTTTGTGGAATACTCAACTGGTTACAGTGTTTTGGCAGGTGGAATAGTATTGGCCATCATGATTATCCCATTGATGATCTCTGTTTTTATTGAAATGTTTGATGCTCTGCCCAACGGCTTGCGTGAAGCTTCTCTTTCATTAGGTGCTACCAATTGGCAGACCATTAAAAAGGTAGTGTTGCGTAAATCATTCCCTGGTCTGGCAGCAGCGGTGGTATTGGCAATTTCCCGTGCCTTTGGGGAAACGATCGCCGTACTCATGGTCTGCGGCAATGTGTCTGAAGTACCTCATTCAGTCTTCGATCCTGCTTATCCGTTGCCTGCATTGCTTGCCAATAATTATGGTGAAATGATGTCAATTCCCATGTATGATTCTGCATTAATGCTTTCTGCTTTGTTATTATTCATCATTATTCTGATTTTCAATGCTGTTTCCCGGCTTATTTTGATCAGGATAGAAAACAACTTTGCCTTATGAGAAAACTGGAAGAAAAGATATTTAAAGTGCTGATGATGGCCGCTACGCTGGTCATCGTGGTTTCTCTTTTCATGATTATCGTAGCGGTCATTAAAAGAGGACTGCCTGCTATGAGTTGGGATATGATCTCCAAAATACCCGGCGGAGGGTTCTATATTGGCAAGGAAGGCGGATTGCTCAACGCTATTGTCGGGTCGTTGTATATCGTGGTGGGGTCCATCACTTTAGGCCTTGCCTTTAGTTTGCCCATTGTGCTGTTCATCAATTTATACCTGCCCGATAAGTCAAAACTGGCACAGATAACCCGGCTTACCTTTGATGTCTTGTTTGGCATCCCGTCAATCGTTTACGGTGCCTTCGGCTTTACCCTGATGGTGTACCTGGGGCTGCGCTCATCGTTGCTCGCCGGTATCCTTACCGTAACCATACTTATCATCCCTATCCTGATCCGTTCCATTGATGAAGTGATGAGAAGGGTTCCCCAGGAAATGAAAGATGCCGCCCTCTCGCTGGGGGCCAGCCGTTCAGAACTGATCAAGGTGCTGCTGCGTCAGGTATCCCCAGGTATCGTGACTGCCGTACTGCTTTCTGTAGGGCGTGGTATTGGCGATGCTGCATCTGTTTTATTTACCGCAGGTTATACCGACAGTATCCCCACTTCTCTGTCACAACCGGTGGCCACCTTGCCCCTTGCCATCTTTTTCCAGCTGAGCAGTCCCATTGCTGAAGTACAGGACAGGGCCTATGCTGCCGCTTTGATCCTTACTGCCATCGTTTTGGTTTTAAGTATTGCCGCCCGTTATTTTAATAGAAAATTTTCAAGAAATAAAATATGAATCAAACATTACTAAGAGTCGAAAGATATTTCAATCCACCGATGGAAAAGCTGTATATGAAAAAAGAGCCCAATGATCCTATCCGAACGGATTCGATTTTCGAAACCC
>DATGYU010000276.1:0-4579 GCA_035297625.1 Prolixibacteraceae bacterium | reverse complement strand
CTTGAAAAGAACGAAGAATTAAAATCTGTTCTTCTGCAGGAAAGCCCCTGGGTCAGGGAAGCTGCCAGTGAAACAGAACGCCGCCAACGCATTGCCTTGCTTTTCGACCTAAATAAATTGGCCTCCGAGCAAAGCGCTGCCCTGAAAAAGCTGGGCGACATGCAAAACTCCAATGGCAGCTGGCCCTGGTTTCCCGGCATGCCCGATAGCCGCTATATCACCCAGCATATTGTCACTGGCCTTGGCCACCTGACTGCCCTAAAAGTGATCGACCCACTGAAAGACAATGCCATCCTATATAAACTCAGCATGGCCCTTCAATACCTTGACACCACCATGAGGGCAGACTTTGAGAAGATCAAAAAACAGGATAAGGATTATCAGAAAAACAACCACCTGGGTTATGAAGACATGCAGTACCTGTATGCCAGAAGCTATTTCCTGACTACCCATCCTCTGGAAAAGGATATGGATGAACTGCTACGGTATTACAAAGCCCAGTCGGCAAAATACTGGAATACCCAGAATAACTACATGAAAGGCATGATGGCCCTGTATCTGAACCGCTACGGTGATCAAAAGACAGCTTTACTGATCATGCGTTCACTCAAGGAAACAGCCCTTCACAATGAAGAAACAGGCATGTACTGGCGCGATAACCAGTCTTCATGGTATTGGTTCCAGGCACCCATCGAAACACAGGCCCTGCTGATAGAAGCCTTTGATGAGGTAAGCCATGACATGCAGTCTGTAGAAGAGATGAAAGTCTGGCTGCTCAAACAAAAGCAAACGCAGGACTGGAAAACTACCCGCGCTACAACAGAAGCTATTTATGCCCTTTTGCTTCGCGGCACTTCTTTATTGGCTTCGGATAAGCAGGTTGACATCACTCTGGGCGATGAAAAGGTGAATCCCTACAAGGAGGGGGGCATTCAGCCTGAAGCCGGAACCGGCTATTTTAAAACCTCGTGGGATGCCTCGGCCATCATCCCCCAAATGGGAAAGGTGACAGTTACTAACCCCAATCCGACGGTAGCCTGGGGCGCTATGTACTGGCAGTATTTTGAGCAACTGGATAAGATCACCCCTGCTCAGACACCCCTGAGCCTGAGCAAAAAGCTCTTCCATGAAATGGATACTCCCACCGGACCGGTGATTGAACCCATCACCGAAAATGCCATCCTCAAGGTCGGCGACCGGGTAGTAGTACGCATTGAGTTGCGCTCCGACCGTAACATGGAATACCTCCATCTGAAAGATATGCGGGCTTCGGCGTTCGAGCCTGTCAAAGTACTATCGGGCTACCGCTACCAGGGTGGTCTTGGCTACTATGAATCGACATTGGATGCCTCTACCAATTTCTTTATTTCCTACCTGCCCAAGGGCACTTTTGTATTTGAATACAAATTGACCGCTACCCAGAAAGGCGAATTCTCCAATGGCATCACCTCCATTCAATGCATGTATGCCCCCGAATTCTCCTCCCATTCAGAAGGGATACGAATAAGAGTGCAATGAAGAAAGTGATGTATTGATGAATTGAAAGAGAGAAAAACTTGTACTTTCTCTCTTTCAATTATTCCTGATCAATTTCAAAAGACGGTGAATAAAAATAAAAGTGCTTTATCCTTAGCTTTTTCTGTAGGTGAATTTCCCTTACCCTTTGGCTCAAATGTCCCAACCGGGCATACCTCCGATTAAAGTGAGGTATCCATTCTTTTTGTAACCCAACCATTGCCTACACATTGCCACTATCTGTACTGATGCTGTACTAATTCTGTACTAAAATAGTTCATATTAGTACAGGATTAGTACAGCTATCGATCAGACAGGGGCATTAGAAGGATAAAGTCGGCTTAAAGTAATCCTGCGGAAATAATAAAAAAATGAAGGATTGAAGGATTGTTTGTCTGCCTTGGTAAAAAAACGGATAGACTGTCAAACTGACCACTGATTACTGAACACTGCTCCTCATCCCAATTTCTATCCGGGGCTAAAAAAAGGGGAGCACCTCTGATAAATGCTCCCCCGTGAAAATCAATCAATCAATTAATTTTCAATCAATCATATCTTAACAATCAACCTATACCTAATTGTTCATTAGTTATAGAATTTGCAGCCAGTGCTAACTTTTCTAAAAAGAATATTTCTAATGGGATGATTAAAAAACTTCACCGAATACAATAATTACTCGCTTCCCGCATTATCCCCAACTGTGATTTTATTAGTCTGTGCTTAAAAATCAACGCAAATATAATTACAATTTGTAATTTGTCAACCCCTGCAAATGGGGATTTTGACAGAAAGAACAATAAACCTTTTTCCTGTAGTCGTAAAAAGAAATGCTGATAGCAAGGGTAAAGTACAATTTACCAGTTGCCAGTACATCATTCTGAACTTCCTGCCGGTCTGGTCCGGCAGGGTTTCAGATACCCTTCAATCCTTCAATTTGCCAGCAGCCATTTCTATAAGAATAATAAGTAAGACAACAATTATCGCTCAATACTTAGCGCCATTTTCATCGACATTATTTCTCTTTTTACTCCTTTTGTATCATTTCATTGGTTAATTTTACACAATAATTGAAAATAGCAGTATCCATCTTTAATAACGATTCCATGATCAACGCCATCATACTCATCAATGCGGAGAACACAAAAATCAATGCTGTTGCCCAACAGCTTGTTAGCCTAAAAGGAATTGCCGAAGTCTATTCGGTAAGCGGAAGGTTTGACCTGGTAGCCATCATCCGTTTGCCTCACAATGATGATCTGGCAGAACTGATGACCGAGCAGGTGACCAAGGTGGAAGGTATCATTAAAACAGAATCAATGGTAGCCTTTAAGACTCTCACCCGACAGGATGTGGCAGGCATGATAGAGTTTGGCGACTAATATCTGACTTCACGGATTATACCCAATTAGGCGGATTCTACTCTGAATAATCTCTTCGCGTCCTTTGTGTAATTTCTTTGTGATCTTTGTGTTTAAAGTATTTTACCACAATGATCACAAAGCATAAAAGCACACAAAGGTCACACAAAGACAAACAGCTTTTCATTTTACTTGTGTTGATTGGTTTTTGTGTTCCCTCATCCATTAAAAATCAGCATTCTCAACTTCTCATTTTCTCATCTGTTGCACAGCACCGACCGTACGCACCTAAAGCCGATATACGACTTGGCCGTATCCTGGTACTCATAGCTTCTGGTGGCAGTCTGCAGGTAGTAAGCGATATCTTTCCACGAGCCCCCGCGGATTACTTTGCGCTTTAAGGCAGGGGCGTCATCAGGTCTGGCATCATATTGAAAATCGGGGTTAAAATCATTGACATACATGTAGGACGATTCATCAAAAGCAGAAATGGTCCATTCGGCCACATTGCCCGCCATATCATAGAGGCCAAAATCGTTTGCATCAAACGAGGCAACCTCACAGGTGGTCAAACTGCCATCTTCGATATAATTGCCCCTTCTTGGCTTAAAATTGGCCTTTAAATCACCGTTCTGCTGCCGGGCATAATAACCCCCCCAGGGAAACATGGAAAGTTCATGTTTGCCCCTGGCTGCATATTCCCATTCCACCTCGGTGGGCAGACGATAGTCGTAAACTGTAGCCTCACCGTGGCCTGCGATGTAGTCATTGTAAATCTTGGTACGCCAGTGACAAAAGGCCTTTGCTTGTTTCCATGCGATCCCGATAACTGGATAATTGTCGAAGGCCGGATGCCAGAAATAACGGGTAGAGAGCGGCTCATTGTATGAGAAGGTAAAATCACGAATCCAGCAAAGGGTATCGGGAAAGATGGGAGTCTGGTCTCTCATTAAAAATGAGGAACGGTTCTGCACCTGCTCCGCCTGGCCCTGTGCATTGACAGCCGAGCCATGATAGCTTTGGGTGGCATAATCGTACGAGTTGGTTCTTCGGGCAGCCTGTTTCAAATCGATCCACCGGTATTCATAGATCAGCTTTCGGGCATCAATTTCCTTCTTGTTGAAGAAACGCTCCGGATCAGCCACATAAAGGGGCAGCAGGGCTTCCTTGTAATCGGGGTTATCCCATTCAATCTTTTCCTGCCAGTTCAGATGAGGGTAATCAAGGGCATTGCCCTTGCGGTCTTCACTGATCAAAAACTCAGGAAACTGCTCCGACAGCAGAGAGCGGGCAATGGAATCCCTCACCCAGTACACAAACTGCCGGTACTCGTTATTGGTAATCTCCGTATCATCCATCCAAAAGGCATCGACAGTAACGGTCTTGGAAGGTGTGTTGGCAAGGGCCACTTCCTCATCGTTAGGCCCGATATTAAAAGATCCGCTCTTGACATGCACCATTCCGTAAGGAGCCGGCTCTATCCACCGTTCCCGGCCATCCACCCAGGTAAGCTCTCCGTTTTGTATACTGTTGCAACCGGTAAGCATTGCAAGTCCCCAGATAATTATTGCTTGAGGTAAATATTTCATCATATGGTTTGTTGTTCGCTGTTTAATTGATCAGTCTTGTTCTTTTATGCTATTTATCTCTCCTCACTCCCGACTTTAAGGACTTTAAAGACCTTAAGGTCCTTAAGGTCGGCTGTG
>DATGYU010000275.1:0-9164 GCA_035297625.1 Prolixibacteraceae bacterium | reverse complement strand
TGTCGTAATTGGTAAATAATTATTGTTTGACTTGTAGAATCTATGAATTCTGCTGATCCAAGGAACCTTATTTTTTGCCAAGACCTTAGTAGCCAAGAGGAATCCCCTTAATCCAACCTTACAAACCTTATTCTAAAACATTGTAAATGAGAAGGTTTATAAGGTTGGAGGCTTGAGGTATTTGTCTTGGCTACTAAGGTATATTAATCAATAAGGTCTGAAGGAACAGGCAATCTTATTTCAACTCTTTGCCGCAATAGTCCCAGCCCATGACACTAGAAATGACGGGAAGAACATGCCCTGCCATTTTACGCTGTCCGATATAATTGGGATGGGTATCAGAGCCCAGGTCCTTATTCTCATCCATCAGGTAGGTAGGGATGCCCACAAAGTAGACATTTTTAGTATTGGCAGCCCTGAAATCTTCTACCATTTCCTTTACATACGAGTAGCAAGGTTCATCGATCATGGGGCCCACCACGCAAAATACCGGGATGTTGCCGTATTGTTTGAAGACATCATTGATCAGTTTGGTATAGCCTGCCTTGAAAACATCTTTATCAGGATATGGCTTGGTACTGAAATCATTGGTACCTAGATTGATCACTACCATGTCTGGTTTCCACTGACTGAAATCCCATTTGGGCTGTTCTTTTTCGTCAAATACCCTGTTAAATCGGGCAGGAAGAGCTTCAGGCGACACTTTTTCCTTGTAACCGTAATTTCGTACCACTCCCATTCCTGAATGGGCCACAACATGATAATCGGCATTAAATGCTCTTGCCATTACCGGAGCATAACTCTGCCAGCTGTTTTCGGTGACAGGGCTCCATCTTTCATTTTTCGCCTTGCCCTCGGTGCCATAACCGCAGGTAATGGAATTGCCGATAAATTCAATCTTACGGGATGGTATTTCTTTCCAGGCAAGCATTTCACCTTTATCAGAAATAAGAATTCCCTTAAAAGACCCAATGCCCTGGTTGCCTTCGGTACGTTTATAGATTTCAATTTTATGGGCTTTCTTTTTCAGTCCACGGGCAATAACAACGGTAGTATCGCTTTTTATGTCGAAGGTTTTGGAAGGCTGATCATCCACAAAGACATTGTAGTAATTGTGGCCCGAATCGTTCATCTTAACGGCAAGGTCTGTTCCTTTGAAGTTAAACTGAATGTATACGCCCGTCCAGTCATAGCGAATTTCTTCAGGGTTTGACCTGTCAAAACGCCCCACATAGCGAAAGGCTTTATCACTGGAGGGGATAAATTTGGTTTGAGCTGAAGAAGAAATAGCAATCAGCAGAAAGAGAAATAAAAAGAGGTTTTTCATGGTTGAATGGTTAGATAGTTTAATGGTTAAATGGTTGTTTTCTTTGGGATCTTTGTGCGTTTTTAATCTTTGTGAGCTTTGTGGTGAAAAATTATTAACCACAAAGCTCACAAAGAAATTACACAAAGTACGCCAAGATGCTTACAGGGCAAAATCCGCGACATCTTGTTACAAAAATATAAAATGATCAATTGATAGGATGTCATTATTGAAAATGATTTTCGTAAGTTTAGGCCCAATAATTTTTACATATAACATGATTCAACCATCTGAACTTATAATAAATGCTGACGGCAGTATTTTCCACCTGCACCTTAAACCGGAACAACTCGCTGACAATATTATACTTGTAGGTGATCCGGGAAGGGTTACACTGATTGGGCAGATGCTCACCGACATTGAATGCCAGGTACAGAACCGTGAATTTGTCACCATAACCGGCCGGTACAATGGCCAGCGCATTACGGTGGTCTCCACAGGTATTGGCACTGATAACATTGACATTGTTGTTAACGAGTTGGATGCCCTGGCAAACATTGATCTTCAAACCCGGGAGATTAAACCGGAACATCGCACTTTAAACTTTGTCAGAATCGGCACTTCGGGTGGATTGCAGAATTACCTGGATGTCAATTCTTTTGTGATATCTAAAAAAGCCATTGGCTTTGACGGACTATTAAACTTCTATGCCAACAGGGATGAGGTATCAGATCTTCCATTTGAGGAAGCTTTCAAACAGCATACCAGCTGGTTAAAAAAGCAAACTTCTCCCTATGTTGTCGATTGTTCAGAAAAGCTTTTTGCCAGGGTGCACCAGGGAAACACCATTCCCGGGGTGACTATTTCTGCCCCCGGGTTCTACGGCCCGCAAGGAAGAGTACTAAGGCTTCCGCTGGCAGATGCCCAGCTGAATGAAAAAATAGTCTCTTTTTCTTTTGAAGGACAAAAAATTACTAATTTCGAGATGGAATGCTCGGCCATATATGGATTATCGAAGCTCCTGGGCCATGAAGCACTGACTGTTTGCCTGATTATCGCCAACCGTGTGGAGAAAAAAGCGAATGGGAACTATTATGAATCAATGGAAAGAATGATTAAATTTGTAATGGACAGGTTAACCAGTTAAATTGGGAATCCATGAAAGACACAAAGTTGGATGCACTCATCACGTTGTTAGACGACCCTGATAAATCAGTGTTCAACCTTGTATTGGATGAACTTTTAAAAGAAGATGTCTCCGTTGTGGAAAAACTGGAGCATATCTGGGAGACCAGCCTTGATGAATTGGTGCAGGACAGGATAGAAGAAATCATTCAGGAAATTCAATTAAAAGATACCAAGGATAAAATCAAGCAATGGGCCAAACAGGAGACGCTGGATCTGTTTGAAGGTTTTTTTCTAATCTCAAGGCATCAGTATCCTGAGATAAAGTTTAAAATAGTTCAGGCGCAAATGGAAAAGATCAGGAAAGATGTATGGATTGAATTCCGTAATTCACTGACTGCCCTGGAAAAGATTTCTATTCTGAATCATATCTTTTACAATCATTACAAATTTACTATCGATGAATTTAATCCGGATGATCCGCAGAATTCATACATCAATCGTATTCTTGAAACCAGGAAAGCCAATCCTGTTTCTATTGCCATATTGTATACCCTGGTAGCACGTTTACTGGAACTGCCGGTTCACTACATCGATTTTCCAAAAAATCCGCTGGTAGGATACTTCGACAAGGAAATTGTCCAGTTAGCCTACGGCGGAGGAATAGGTCATTCCATTTTGTTTTTTATCAACCCATCTAATAAAGGAGCCATTATTGGCCCAAAGGAGGTGGATTATATCCGTCATTCAGGGGAGGAAGGCAATCCTCAAAAGTTGACAGATCCTTGTCCTGACCGAATAATTATTAAGCGGCTGATAGAAAGGCTTATCATTGGGTATAATGAACTTTCGCAGCAGGAAAAGGTAAATTACCTGAAAGAGATCATTACCATCCTCTAATGAAAAAGGCCAACCGTTAAAGGTCAGCCTTTAGAAAAATTCCCTAAAACAATTGTTTTTCTATGATGCTTAAGTATTGAGCTGTATTTATTGTCGGACGTAAAAGATTGAAGGATTGAAAATGTTGCTATTGTTGGAAAAGTTGGAAGAGTTGCTGCCTCCCGACTATTTCTCACACTCTTATCTTCTCATTTTCCCATCTCCTTGCTCCTTGCATTTTTTCGACAACCTTATCATATTCTTAGTATGAGTTGAATAAACTACAATGAAGAGATATGCATGTTTTCAGGTTCTTTATTTTCCAGTACAGCAATATTCGTCCTTCGGTTGGCCTGGTGAGCTTCTTCGGGACAATTAACACCATCGGTACATTTATTGACCAACTTTGTTTCGCCATATCCTTTTGCAATCAAGCGGTCGGGAGAAATACCTTTACTGATTAAATAGTTGGTGACAGCTTCAGACCTGCGTATGGACAGTTCCATATTGTAATTTTCATCAGCCCGGCTATCGGTATGAGATCCGATTTCTATCTTGACACCAGGATTTTCAAGCAGCATCAGGGCCAGGTTATCCAGTGCAGGCATTGCGTCAGCTCGAATGTCGGATTTATCCAAGTCATAATATATATTTTCAAGGGCAAAATGCAATTCATCCGTGAGACGCTCCAACTCAACAGTTAATGAGTAATCACCGGGTTTCACGGCGTAACTTGAATAATTTATCTGCTTTGAAAGGTACCCCTGGGCTGTAATATTGAAAGTATAATTCGTTGAATTATTCATTTTCAAACGGGTCGATCCAATGCCATTGTACACTGCTGCCTCATCATATTTGCCTTTTTCAATTTCTACAATTGCAAGGGGTATTATTTCACCAGTTTCTTTTTCGACCACCTTAATGGTCAGAAAGGGATAACTTTGCCTAAGCAGCACTTCCTCATTTTGCTCCAACCCCGAAAGCCTGCCAGAAACACTAACTGGTTTTATATCCGACACATATGTATCGTTTTCTGCAGTAATTTTGAATTGTCCGCCAGGTTTAACTGAAAATTCCGCTAACCCCTCCTGGTCGGTCACGGCAGAGGTGATAATCTGCCCGTCTTCTCCTTTGAGATAAATCTTTGTATTGGGGAGGTTTTCATTGCTACTTTCTATTTTACTGGTTACCTTTAAATCAATTCCTGTTACGGCAAAGGAATAAATATCATCGTCACCGGCCCCGCCCGGTCGGTTAGAAGTAAAGTAGCCGGATAATGAATCCGATTTTACTATTAGACCGAAGTCATCATATTTTGAATTCAGCGGTGCACCAAAATTGGCAATCATATAATTTCCATTTTCATCAGTTCGGGCGGCGTAGATATCCAGGCATCCCAACCCCTGTCTTCCATCTGAGGAGAAGTATAGCGTTCCGTCTTTATCGATAGATGGGAACATTTCTTTTCCCTCGGTATTAATGGAAGGTCCAAGATTTTCAGGTTTTGACCATTGACCGTTGACCAGCTCAGATTTATAAAGATCGGTTTTGCCATATCCGCCCGGCATGTCAGAGATAAAATACAGGATTTTATCATTCGATGAAATTGCCGGATGGCCCACTGAATATTCATCACTGTTATAGGGAAAGTCTAAGGGTTCAGACCAGGCTTTCCCGTCAAAAGTGGAAATGAATATTTTAAGGTTATTGATTCGACTGGAAGATTTTTTATTCCTGTCAGAGGTGGTACTATTAGAGGTATAATAAATGGTATTATTATCCGAAGAAAAGCAAACAGGACCTTCATGCACCCTGGTATCCAGTCTTTTTGACAATAATGTAGAATGTTTTAAATCAGCATTAGCATCTGTCACATATAACTTAAGAAATGGTTGCCCATTCCATTTGAATTCATTTCGTATCATTGAGAAGCTGTCTCTGGAAGAAGAAAATACCAGTTTCCCATTATAAAAAGAGGGGCACATGTCAGTAAAATGCGTATTTCCTTTCACTCCTTTTATTTCTACATTTTTGATTCTTTCCTTCAATAATTGGAGTTCAACAAGCTGATGGTATTGGTTAAGTGCCCTCTTATCATCAGGAACAAGCTGAATGTAGTTACTTAGCCAAAACCGGGCATCTTCGATGTTTCCATCGATTCGAAGCAATTGTGAGTACTGATAAAAGTCGATGGGTTGCTTTTCGTCCAAATGAACGAGGCTGGAGTAATAAAACAAGGCTTTATTATAATTCAACATTTTATCATAACAGTAAGCCAGACGTTGTATGTACTTGCCATTTTGAGGATCCCGTTTATATAAAGATTCATAAACAGCTGATGCTTTGCTGTATAATAGATTTTCATACATTAAATCCGCCCGTTTTTCAAGCATGAATTGTGCTGACACGCCGGCAGGAAACAATACAAATAGCAGAATGATGTTAAGAAAAATCGCTCTTTTCATGGTTTACGGATTTAAAACTAAAAGAATCGAGGTGATAATACCTTTTTATTACGGTAAGCAATATCATAACTGACAAAAACTTCATGGGTTCCCTGGTTATAGTTCCCCAGTCTTGAAAGCGTCGTATCATAGGAATAGCCCATGCCCAGCTGATTGGATATATCAAACCGGATCATTCCACCCAGTGCATCCAGATGTCTGTACATGCCACCCAACCATAAACGGTCGTGCAATAAAACAGCTGCAGATAACTCGGAGGAAAGGGGTGCACCTGCCACGGTTCTGAAAGTAAAACTGGGTTTGAAACGTACATTTTCGCTTATATCAAACACGTAACCGCCCGTTAAAAAGTAATGTCGTTCTTCTTTATTCAACAAAGTATTTTCATTGTCCGACAAGCTATTCTGGAGCATTTTTGGCACAGACAGGCCAAGATAAAATCTTTCGGAATATAAATAACCGCCAATTCCAAAATTGGGAAGATACATTCTTTCTACTGTAGGATCGTTTTCCTCCAGTGCGCCCCTAAGAATCAACGTGTTTACATCATACATGTTGAAGCCAGCCTTTAATCCCATGGAAAACCTGATCTTATCGGTCACTTTCAAATGGTAAGCATAATCTGTATAAAACCCTACTTGTCTTGTTGGATCAATACGGTCATAGATCAGAGAAAGGCCAATTCCAACATTGTAGGCGATAAATGGGCTATTTATGGAGATGGTCATGGTATTGGGTGCCCCTTCAATGCCAACCCATTGCTGACGGTTTAGGATCACTGCATTTAATGTTCCCCTGCTGCCAGCATATGCCGGATTAATAGAAACCGGGTTGTGCATGTACTGTGTGAACATTGGGTCTTGTTGCGCTGATAGACTCCCTACTATTCCTACAAGAAATAGGATAATAGTACAGATTTTAATTTTTCCGTTATTTGCTTTATTGAACATGAGTTTAAGTTTTTTTATTTAGAATCGTTTTACTTATCCAGATAGACAAAGCCTGTTTTATGTCGGTTATTCGCATAGTCAATGAGATAAAAATAGGTTCCCAATGGCAAGGATTTGGAGCCCACCTTACTTACATTAGAATACCCATCCCATTCATTTTGATAATTATTTTTCTTATAGACAATATTTCCCCAACGATTATAAATGGTGACTTTGTTGGTCGGATAATACTCAATACCTTTTATGATAAAAGTGTCATTATGATCATCCGCATTGGGAGTTAGAATTTGGTTAGGTATTAAAACATCTTCTACAACAATGGTTACCATTGCTGTGCTGCAATCGCCATTAGAATCACACAACTCATAGCTAAAATTATCATTACCGATAAAGTCGAAATGAGGGGCATAAGTATAGGTGCCATCCTGGTTAAAATTAATCGTACCATTGGAAGGCGGGTTTACCAATGTCCAGAGATTATCGCCATCGTGGCTAAGAATATCATTGGCTGCTACATTCCCATTCAATGTTATATCTACCTGGAGGTTCTCGGTATCGGCTACGGCCAATGGAAGATCATTTCCATTGTTTACCGTTATTTCCACGGTTGCGGTAGAACAATCACCATCCCTATCACATATTTGATAGGTAAACATATCTAAACCGGAATATTTATCCTGAGGTATATATTCAAAGTTACCATTGCTGGCAGATGTTAAACTACCAAATTGAGGCTCTGAAACAATATGCATTTGAACAGAATTATCGCATAATCCCAGATCATTTGCCATCACATTGCCAGTGACTTGGGAATTTTCATCCACAACTATCTTATCATCAATTGCTACAGGTGATCCATCCACAATTACATTTTGCTGGCAAGTGGCAGTATTACCGCTTTTGTCAGACACTGTCCAGGTGACTACTGTTGTTCCTAATCCAAAAATAGAAGGAGCATCATTACTGACAGAAGATATTGAACAATTATCATTTGCAATTGGCACCCCCAGCAATAAATTGGTAACGTTGCAATTGCCGGCATCAACAGTAACATTCAGGTCCGCAAGACATTCAATGGTTGGCTTCTGTGTATCAGTCACTACAATTGTCTGCACATAATTGGTTGAATTATTACTAACATCCTTAATGGTATAAGTTCTTGTTACAGTGACAGGAATTTCCCCATTTGAGACATCTTTGCTTGTAACTGTCAACAATGCATCTTCCGTACAGCCATCATTAATAAACAGACCCATGGCTTCGAGTGCGGCAACTGTATTTACCGCAGGAGTTACCTCCTCAACAGAACATCCATCAACAGTTAATGCAGCAATCGTACCTTTAATTTCAGGAGGAGTGATATCATTCACCACAACGCTTTGCGTTTGGGTGGAAGTATTGCCATTGCCATCATCATAGATCCAGTGGATCGTATAGCTTCCCTGGGCAGAATAGGTCAAAGGATCAGTGGTTGTAGCAGTGATTTTTCCTTTACAATTATCAGTGGCTGTTGGGGCAGTAACTGTTGCACTGCATTCACCGGTAGCTTCAGGTAAAGAAGCCATATCAGGAATAGGGGCAGTCACATCATCCACAATCACATTTTGGTTGGCAGTTGTCACATTCCCGTTGCCGTCATCAAAACTCCATGTGACAACCGTTGTTCCCTGTTGGGTAATTGGAAAAACAGTGGTGGTAGTTCCTGTTATAATCTCGGAACAATTATCTGTGGCAGTTGGCGCTATCGGGGTGCCGGAGCATTCTCCTACAGTTATATCAGCCAATATGGGTTTTTCAGGAGGAGTGACATCATCCACCACAACGCTTTGCGCCTGGCTGGAAGTATTGCCATTGCCATCATCATAGATCCAGTGGATGGTATAGCTTCCCTGGGCTGAATAGGTCAAAGGATCAGTAGTAGTAGCAGTGATTTTTCCTTTGCAGTTATCAGTAGATATTGGAACAGTAACTGTCGCACTGCATTCACCGGTAATTACTGGTAAATCATTGGTGTCAGCAACAGGAGGAGTTATATCATTAACAACCACGCTTTGTGTTTGGCTGGAAGTATTGCCATTGCCATCATCATAGATCCAGTGGATCGTATAGGTCCCCTGGGCAGAATAGGTCAAAGGATCAGTAGTTGTGGCTGTGATTTTGCCTTTACAGTTGTCTGTAGCTGTTGGAGCAGTAACTGTCGCACTGCATTCTCCGGTTATTTCTGGCAAAGAAGCAATATCTGGCACAGGAGCCGTGATATCATCTAAAATCAGATTCTGGTAGGCAGTTGTCACATTACCGTTACCATCATCAAAAGTCCATATAATCGTATGTTTTCCTTGTTTTGTTTTTGGGAATAAGATGGAAGTTGTTCCTTTTACAATTCCTGAACAATTATCCATAGTGGTTGGGATTGGAGGAGTCCCAGTACATTCGCCA
>DATGYU010000274.1:0-10898 GCA_035297625.1 Prolixibacteraceae bacterium | reverse complement strand
CCGGGCCCGAAAGATTCAATTCGAACTGCTTGTTCAACATCGAAAGCATAAAAGCGCCATCGGAAGACCCTCCCCCCAATCCGGCACCAAAAGGAATCACTTTATGCAAATGGATTTTCAATGAAGGAAGGTTAAAATCATTTTGCAACATCCGGTAAGCTTTCATCACAAGGTTGGACTCAGCGTCGCCAAAGAGGAATATACCGCTTGCCGAAAAGGCAACTTCTTCTGACACTACAAATTCCAGGGCATCACACCAACCAACGGGTATAAATATTGTTTCCAGGTTATGAAAACCATCAAGTCTTTTCTCCGTGATAGATAGGCCTATATTTATTTTTGCATTGGGAAATTGAATCATAGGCACAAAAATAAAGAATATTAGAGTTAGTTAAACCTTAAGTTTTAATTAATGAATTGTTATCAATTTCAAGGAATTCTCCTTAATGAATGACAATTTGATAAAAATTCAGATATTTTTGTTGAGTTTTCCGTCAAAAGAATGGAGAAGATTTTGTGACGGGGGAGAAATGTACAATGATTAACTAAATACATTAAAAGACTGATGGAGAATTCGAATCGAACTGATGCATTAAGAACCGATGCATTAAAGTATCACAAGGATGGGAAGCCAGGCAAGATCCAGGTTGTGCCCACCAAACCTTACAGTACACAACGCGACTTATCACTTGCATATTCACCAGGTGTAGCTTTTCCTTGTCTTGACATAGAAAAAGATCAGCAATTGGCCTATGATTATACTTCCAAGGGAAATTTGGTTGCTGTTATTTCAAATGGAACTGCAGTACTTGGATTGGGAGATATTGGCGCCCTGGCTGGTAAGCCAGTGATGGAAGGAAAAGGACTGCTTTTTAAAATATTTGCAGACATCGATGTTTTCGACATTGAGGTAAATGAAAAAGATCCGGAAAAGTTCATAGAGGTAGTAAAAGCCATTTCTTGCACTTTCGGGGGAATCAACCTGGAAGATATCAAAGCTCCGGAATGCTTTGAAATTGAAGAGAAGCTAAAAGAAGCGCTGGATATTCCTATCATGCATGATGATCAGCATGGAACAGCCATTATTTCAGGAGCCGCTCTTTTGAACGCGCTGGAATTGGTAGGCAAGAAAATTGAGGATATTAGGATTGTTGTCAATGGTGCCGGGGCATCTGCTTCAGCCTGTTCAAACCTGTATATCCGTCTTGGGGCCAATCCAAAGAATCTTGTAATGGTCGACAGCAAAGGAGTTATTTCTGTTAGGCGCACAGACCTTAACAGCCGTAAAAAACCTTTTGCCACCGAACTTCCCTGCAATACTTTGCAGGAAGCTGTTGCCGGTGCTGACGTATTCCTTGGTCTTTCGGTTGAGGGAGTGCTCTCTCAGGAAATGGTACGTTCAATGGCCGACAATCCCATTGTATTTGCCCTGGCCAATCCAAACCCTGAAATTTCCTATGCCGATGCCATTGCTTCGCGTCCTGATTTGATTTTTGCTACCGGGCGCAGCGATCATCCCAACCAGGTAAACAATGTCCTTGGTTTCCCATACATTTTCCGTGGTGCTTTGGATGTAAGATCAACAGCCATCAACGAGGAAATGAAAGTGGCTGCTGTACGTGCCATTGCCGCCCTGGCAAAAAAACCGGTTCCTGAAGTGGTTACTGCTGCCTACAATACCAGTCATCTGAGTTTCGGGCGCCAGTACATTATTCCAAAACCACTGGATCCACGTTTGCTCATTACTGTAGCTCCTGCTGTTGCCAAAGCAGCAATGGAAAGCGGCGTAGCGCGCAAACCCATTGAAGATTGGGAAAAATATGCCGATGAATTGCGTCAGCGTATGGGATTGGACAACAAGCTGATCCGCGGTTTGGAAGAAAGAGCCAAGTCGAACCCCAAAAGGGTGGTATTTGCAGAGGCCAATCATAGCAACATGTTAAAAGCGGCCCAGGTAGCCCGCACCGAAGGTATCTGTATTCCAATTCTGTTGGGTAATGAGGAAATCATAGAGAAAAAATACCGCAAACACAATATCGAACTGGACGGGGTTGAGATAGTAAACCTTCGGCACGACAGGGAAGAATCTACTCGTAAGAGGTATGCCAAGATGCTTGCTACTAAACGCCAGCGCGAGGGGATGACCTATAATGAGGCTTACGAAAAAATGTTCGACCGCAATTATTTTGGAATGATGATGGTAGAGGCCGGGGATGCTGATGCATTTATTACCGGAGTTTATACCAAATACCAGGATGCCATCACCCCGGCCATTGAAATTGTTGGAATGCGCGAAGGATTGCGTCATATCGGAGGTGTTAATATTGTGACCACCAAGCTGGGAACTTTCTTCTTTGCCGATACGATGGTAAACAACCGTCCTTCCAAAGAAACGCTGATCGACATTGCAAAGCTTACCCATGATGCCGTGACCTTTTTCAACACCAAGCCGGTAATGGCCATGCTTTCTTATTCCAACTTTGGAGAACGCAATGCTGGAAGCCCGGCAATGGTTCATGAAGCTGTCGATTACCTGCACATAAATAATCCCGAGATGCTTATCGATGGTGAAATGCAGGTAAACTATGCTCTTGACCGTGATAAACGCCATGAGAAGTTCCCTTTCTCAAAAATTGACGGAATGAATGTAAACACCCTTATTTTCCCTAACCTGTCTTCGGCCAATATCTGTTACAAGATGATGCTTGAAATCGGGATGAGTGAAACCATCGGTCCAATACAGATGGGTCTTAATAAGCCAATTCACATTCTGAATGTTGAAAGCTCGGTTCGTGACATTCTTAATATGGTTACCATCGCGGTAATCGATGCTCAGGTAGAAGAGCAGAAACTTAAAAATGCTGAATAATAATTGAATATCCGGTATCACTGCCGGAAATTGCTAAAATATAAGAAGCCTCTTCGTTTGATTTACGAAGAGGCTTCTATGTTTTAACCAATCAAGAAGAAATAGCTTGGGGATTAAAATTTCAAGTTCCAAGTCCCAGGAACTGATTATTGAACACTGAACACTTTTACTTATCTCCGGCTATTCTATATGAGTTTGTCTTTTAAAGTTTTATCTCAAACTTGGCACGCAGTCCAAAATTGGGAGCTCCAATGACAGATTTTGGCGTGACTCTCCAGATAGCCTCCACCCTAAACAAACGGAATATATTTTCGACGCCGGCTCCCAGCTCAATGTAAGGATTGCTCATTTTGGTTACCCCCGCCGGGTATTCAACAATTTGCTCATGTTTATCGCTTAACGATCCCACCATTCCGGCTGTGGAGAATACTTCTCTTAACCCGGCTTTCTTTAGCAAGGGCACCCTGTTAAAAATAAATCCATTCAGATGATATTCCAGGTATGCGTGCAGGTATTTGTCGTGCACATATTCCATAAAATTCAGCAAATTAAAATCATAGGTATAAAGCCCAAATGTTTCGTTTCCACGAGGGATGTCAAGCATGGTGTAGGGTAATTTCCCAAAATACATTCCGCCCTCCAGTGCATAATTAAACCCGGTCTGGCCTATCAGCACATATTGTTCGATGGTGCTAAAAACCTTTCCATAATAATTCTCCTTCCCTGAATAGAAAACTTTTCCACCACCCAGCATCAGATGAATGATCGGATAGTCGGTGGCCATATAAACTCTTAAGAATTTATCATCAATAACTTTTTCCTGCCATGACAAGCGGGTGTCAATACTAAAATCTACAGCAGACACCTGGGCCACAGGATTTCCGGATTGGAAGAAAGGGTAAAATTCAGGAGAATAATGGCGGAGATAGTTGGCCTGTATTTTATTCAATAAGCCCGGATGCCATTCATGCTCGTAGGAGGCCGTCAGCTTTTGCTCACGAAAAAGCTCATCCAATTCATCGCGTTTAAATATTTGTGAGATGAGATTATTTTCGGTTGGAGACAATGCGTTTTCATATAAAAACAAGATCTTTTCATTTTCACCTGAACGTACAATCTTATCGTCATAGGATAATTTTGCCACCTGGCGGTGAATCGTAGGAAACTTGTAACCCATACCAGCCATTCCATTTATCTTCTTATTCCGAAATCCGTAGCCCAGACCTCCCCAGAGCATATATCGGGTACTTATCTCACTGCTGGTGCGGAAGCCTGCAAAAAAATGCATCCCCTCAACTTTATTGGTAGAAATAGCATTGCCGTATGGCCCGAACTCCAGTTTCCCAAGATCGTAATAGCCAGTCATGTTCATCTGAACAAGATTATTTAAAAACTTTACCGTCCGTATATTCGTGACCGAATCTATTGTCAAAGCAGCTTCATTTTCCTTGACATTAAGGGCTTCCAGACGGTGAGACTGCCAGTAATTGTCATCACGTTCAGTAGCCTTGGCAAGTTTGAGTGTTTCATATTTGCCGCTGCCCGATGAAAGTTTCACCTCTTCAGGTTGATTAACTGTGACACTGTCAATTACCGAAGTCTGTGTAAAATCTAAACTTATCGGCTTTTTGGAAGCATTATTCTTTAGGGGGACATAGTTGAAAAGCGCTTGTATCTGATTCCTTTTGAAAAATGAAACAGAATCGTTTACCATCTGGTAGTTACTTTTCAGATGCATACTTTTCAGGAAATTCAAATAAGCGGTGCTGGCTAAGGTGGCATCAATTTCTACAAGCGAATAATCCTTGTTTTCTGTTATGAGATATCCTTTAAAGACTTTATCGCCTGCACGGCGTGGAACAAAATCGATTTTATACTCTTTGCGGCCATTCTGAACTGTACTGTCGGCCAGGTAATACTTATAATAAAACCAGCCATTATCGGCAACCGGGCTGACAAAGTTCTGTGTAAACAAATTGATGTAGTTATCGTAAAAGTTCAGCTCTATGTCCAGCGCGCTGGTATATCCTGATATTTCATATTTATCCAAGACTCCTACCCCCGACGTTTTATCGGCCAGTATGGTAGATTTCTGCTTGGGCGGGTTCCTCTGGAATTCATTGTATGCCAGTTGCTCTGAAAAATAAATGGGCAGGTAGCGTGAGCTGTCACTATCGGTTTTGAAGACAGACTGATCTTTTTTAAACGCTTTGGAATTAATAATTTTATCCCCTACATTTCTTAAATGATATTCCCACTTGGTATATTTTCGATACGAATAGCGGGCATACTTTGCAGGGTTGTTTTGTTTTTTATGCTCAGTTATTTCCTTTAGAATTCGATGTTCAGGCCCATAATCAGGCTTTATCCTGACTTCCGAGATCTTAATTACATTTGATTTTAATCTGACATTCAACTCCGTGGTAGTGCCCGGCTTTACCCCTATTGTTTTACTGATATAACCAACAGAGGAAAATTTTACTGAATCAACCTTGTCTTTGCTGATGATCTGGAAAAGCCCCAGGCTGTCAGTTAAAGCACCAATGGGCAAGTTCTTAAATACCACGTTAATAAATGCTACAGGCTCTCCGGTTTCCTGATCGGTCACCTTTCCCCTGACAATTGTTGGCTGGCATAAACCCCTGGCAGCCATTATCAGCAACATGAATAACAGTAGAAAAACACCCTTAAAGGATATTTGTCCAAAAATTTGTCTTCTGTACATTTTCTGCGACTTCTGAAATTGCCTGAATACCATCTTCAGTAAACACCTAAAGATTTAATTATTCAAACCAATTAACAAAATTGTCGAAAAAAATGAATCCACTAAATGGAAGAAAGCTTTTTCTACTAAATGTTAAGTTTCAGTAATTATTTAAGATAGTCATCGATGAAGGCATTTTTAGGACCAAAAACATTCTTATCCCAGTCTGGGCGCTGATCTGCTGTTGGCCAGCCATGTTCGCGATAGGGTACTGGGTAAATGATCACTTTCCCACTTGACTGATTGATGGCCGAATAAACAGATGTAGAGGGGCAGGTCTGGTCAATGAGCCCAATTTCAACCACTATAGTTGCTTTTGAATGGCGCAAAAGATGAGCGGTGTCAAAATAAGAAATAGCCTTTTTCATTTTCTCTTTATCCCCGGAATGTTCGAAAGGCTGAGGCCATCCACCTTTACGGCCAACAAGAGTGCCACCCCAGTCACACATGGCAGGGACAGTTGCCACCACCGCACTTACCCTCTTATCAAGTCCAGCAGCTGCCAGTGCCTGTCCTCCGCCCTGGCTTTCCCCAATGACGAGAATGCGTTTTCCATCCCATTCAGGTTGCTGAGTCAGATAATCAAGAGTGCGCATCAAACGAAGGTACATTCCCCGGAAATAGAAATTATCGCGGCTTTCCAGTCCCTGCACGTAGTAATCTTTCAATTCTCCCGATTCCAGGCTGGCGTAATATTCTTCAGGTTGGCCATTTAGCATCCCGTGAGCATTCAAATCAAAGCAAAGGGCTCCATTGCCACTTTTGGCATAACGGAGGGCATCCCGGGCCTCAGAACGGCACCATGATCCTTTTACCCCGGCAGCATGCACCAGTAAAACGATGGGCAATGACTTGGGGGAAGCATTTTGCGGCTTTGCAAAATAACCGCGTGCAGGCTTTGGGCCGGTACAGTTTAGTTCTGTATCATAACACACATATCCTTTGTCTGTATTTTCAACTTCTTTTAATTTGACCTGCAAAGGCAAAGCATACAGGTTTTTCTTTTCTTTATTCCAATAGGCATCAAAACCTTTGGGAAGCTTAGTGCCGGGTTTAAGCTTTTGAGGATCCACAATCATCCCGATGGCCTGCTTGCGCTCGTTAAGCCTGGCTTCCACAATATAGGAACAAGGCTTACCGGTAATTGCTTCATAAATGAGAATAGAGTCTAGACTGGGTAAATAAGCTTTCTTATAAATTACATGGTCATTGTTCATGCGTACGCTCACCTTCAGGGAATCAGATTGGGGCGAGTGAATAAAGGCATAAACACTGATCTTTTCTCCTTTTTTATAAATCCCCGATTCATTGGATTGCTTTAGGTTAAAAGCAGGCTCCTGTGCGTTTAAAACATATCCGGATAGCAGGATAAGCCAGGCAAACAAAACAATTGTTTTCATATAGGTTTAGTTTAAAAAAGTCAATTTACCACGGCAGCCGTGCAAGCTTAACGTCAACTAAAAGCTACGGTTGTTTTTTACCGGTTCAGTGGCAGGTAATGCCGTTGGACTTTCTACTTCGGTTTCTTCATCATCATTGTCATAGTCGGTAATGCCCTCACCTTCCTCTTCCTCAAAAATCTCTAAGATAGGCTCTGTAAATGATTTGCTCATCAATCGCTTATCCAAAGAAAGTAAAAGAGAAGGCAACACCATCACGTTGAAAAACATGGCGATTAGTAGCGTGGTGGAAATAAGTACTCCCAGCGCCTGGGTGCCGCCAAAAGCAGATACGATAAACACGCTGAATCCAAGTACCAGCACAATACTTGTGTAAATCATACTAAAGCCGGCCTCATGCAGGGCGCTTAATGCCGATTGTTTAATATTCCCGTTGGTAACCTTTAGCTCATGCCGGTAGCGCGATAAATACTGAATGGCATTGTCCACCGAGATACCCAAAGCGATACTGAATACGATGATAGTGGATGGCTTAATGGGAATACCTGAAAAACCCATGATTGCGGCCGTTATGAGCAATGGAATGATATTGGGAATCATCGATACCAGGATCATGCGGAAAGAGGAGAAAAGTAAGGCCATCAAAACAGATATCAGGAAAATGGCAATACCTACGCTTTCAAATAAGTTACGGATCAGGAAATTAGTCCCCCTGGCATACACCACGCTGTTCCCGGTTAGCTTGACATCAAATTTGGCGGGATCGAAGATACTGTCTACCTGCGGGTGAATGGAGGCCATCAAAGAATCCATGTGTTTGGTGCCCACATCGGCCATCTGGAAACTAACACGGGTAATCTGCCTGGAACTGTCAAGGAATGATTTCAAAAGTCCTGCTCCCTGTCCTTCCACATTTTGCGGGATATAGCTTAAAATAAAGTTCTTTTCCATTGAGCTGGGAAGCGAGTATTTGCTGGAATCGCCTCCATAATATGCCTGGCGGGCAAACTTGAACACCTCAATCAGTGAGAGTGGTTTGGAGAATTCGGGATGTTCATTGATCACTTTCTGCAACCGGTCAATCTTCTGAATGGTGGAATAAGTCATCACCCCATTCTTCTTTTTGGTATCTACCGAAATTTCGAAAGGCATCACTCCGCCAAAGTTATTCTCAAAGAATTTCAGGTCAAGGTAAATAGGGTCATCATCCCTGAAATCATCAACTATTTTACCCGAAGTTTTCATCATCCACAGCCCCACACATCCGATACATACCAATCCGGCAGCGATGCCATAGATTAATTTGCGGCGATAGCTGATCAGGTACATCACCTTATCAAGCACGGTACCAAAGAAATTACTGTCCAGATGTTTCAGGTGTTTGGGTTTGGGAGGTGCCACCCAGCTGAAAATTATCGGCAGAATAATGATGCTCAGCACATAGAGCACCATGATATTGATGGATGTCACTACCCCAAATTCACGCAGCATCTGGTTAGGCACCAAAATAAAGGCCGCGAAGCCCAATGCGGTAGCTGCATTGGTCATTAGCGAGGCAAAACCAATACGCTGTATTACCATTGACAAGGCCCGCATTTTATTGCCATGGCTTCTGAATTCCCAATGATATTTGTTAAGGATATAGATACAGTTCTCGATGACAATAATCACAATCAGTGAAGGTATCACCCCGGTAAGAATGGTTATTTTGAAGTTAAACAGTACGGTAGTTCCCAGTACCCAAAGGATACTGATCCCCACCACCAGCAATGAGCTGATTACCACCTTTATGGAACGGAAGAAAAGGTACATGATAAAGGCGGCCACCACAATGCTCATGATGATGAAAAGGAAAAGCTCATGTTTTACCTTTTGCATGGTCACCGTCCGGATATAGGGCATCCCGGAATAATGGATCTCCACCTTGTTTTTCGCCTTGTATGCCTCCACAGTTTTGACAATATGATCGACCATGACAATGCGGCTGATATCATTCAGCTTCTGTTTGTCAAGGGTGACGGTCATCAGGGTAGCCCTGGTCTTTGAATTATAAAGCAGGCCCTCATACATTTTAAGACCCAGGATCTTATCCCTCAGGCTGTCTGCCTGCGACTGGGTAGTAAGTTTGCCTGTCACCAGGGGCAAGACGTCAAACTGATGGGTCGAATCATTTTTAACCAGGTTTACTGCCTTAGAAATGCTCAACACCTCACGCACCCCGTCAATTTTCTTGAGTGAATCGCCCAGGTTAGCCCATGCATTAAACTGGTCAAGGGTAAATACATTGGGATTAACTGCCCCAATAACAATCACATTTCCATCTTCACCAAAAAGCTTTTTGAAATTCTGGTATTCAATTTTTGTACTGTCTTTATCAGGTAACAAAGAAGTGTTTTCATACGACAGCTTCACATCTTTTCCTTTGTAAGCCATGAAAGCGGTGCATACGGCAAGGAAAACCATCAAAAAGGTCCTGTTCTTTAATATGAATCGGGAAATAAGTGCAAACATCAGTGAAAGGATAAATTATCAGTTTTTCAGTGTATCATTTTGTGTATCCTATCCATGGTCCGACCATGAATAAAACCCATTGTTTTCAATCGTTTAATAAGAACAATCAGACGGCAAAGCCATTCTTAATTGCTGCGCAAAAATAGTTATTTAGAAATAAAAAAATCAACTATGAACAAACATTCCCGGTTACCTTCAAATTGGGTGTTATTCAATTGCTTATGTTGAATTATTTCTTTTCTTCAACGATCATTTTCTTCATTCCTTCAGAGTCGAAAATTTCGTAGTCCCCATTGGCATTACTGTAAACAAAATAAACTTCCACACCTTTAAGCCTGGAGAGCATTTCCTTACTTTTCTCAACTCCCAGCACCATAAAAGAAGTGGCATAGGCATCGGCATCTGTGCAATTGTCGCATACCACCGTGGCACTCAGCAGGGTATTACGCGCCGGGAAACCTGTCTTTGGATCGATGGTATGGGCATATTTAACCCCTTGCTCCACAAAAAACTTACGATAGTTTCCTGAAGTGGCCAGGGCTTTATTGTTAATTTCAATAATGGCCTGCAATTCTTCACCCGGGATGATATTTCCATCCTTGGGCCTGTCGATGCCAATGTGCCAATAGGCATTTTTCGCATTGGTACCTTTGCCGCGAACCTCTCCGCCGATTTCAACAAGGTAATTTTTTATGCCTTTTTCCTGAAAGAAATCACATACCACGTCGACAGAATACCCCTGGGCAATGGCATTAACATCAATCTGCACCCCGGGATACTGCTTAATAACCTTCCGTCCTTCCAGTTTCACTTTGTCCATTCCAACAAATTGAAGCAGGCTGTCGATATAGGCAGTATCATGTTTGGCAACGGATCCGTTTCCAAAACCCCAGGCATTGACCACGGGGCCTACGGTAATATCGAAAGCACCATTTGAAATCTTGTTTACCCGGGCAGAAGTATTAAACACATCGATGAACCAGTCGTCCGCCTCCACCGCCGGGTCGTTATTGTTGATCCTTGAGATAATGGAGGTAGAATCATAAATTGACAGCGATTTGTCAAATGCTTTTAAGATGGAATCAATATCCTGGGAATAATCCTTGTTTTTTGAATTTTCATAGGTGATATGATAGGTAGTACCCTGGGCATAGCCCTCAATTTTCATGTATTGGCTTTTTTTAGGCGTACAGGCCGCCAGTAAAAACACAGGGATAAGGACCAATAAAATAGATCTCATGACTTAAAACTTATTAATGAGGGAACAATCAGACAAATGTAGATTTTATAAGCTACAGCGACAAATATTCCGGGGCAATTATCCCGGGCGTCAATCCCCTGACAAGCTTTCTTT
>DATGYU010000273.1:0-15657 GCA_035297625.1 Prolixibacteraceae bacterium | reverse complement strand
TAAAGGTGTGAATAAATTACTCATCTCAGTGAATATCAGTGAGTCGCTTGTGCAGTCATTCCTGAAGACTGCCATATCGGCTGATCCCGATGCTCCCGACAGGATGATATCCTCATCACCATCCTTATCCAGGTCAGCAGTTTCTATGAACCCACCCCTTAACGGTATAATGAGCTTTGGTGTGAGTCCGCCGTTGACGTTTTTAATGATATAGGTATTAAATTCCCCTAAATTACTGGTCGAACCTGTATAGATGAAGTCAAGGTCACCGTCGTTCTCAGCATCAATCCATTTTACCTGTGAACGGTATAAAGCCTTGATTGTGAGGTTAACCTTCACAAAACTGTCGTTTTCATATTTATACAGGTGACAAACCGGTGGAAGGCCGTTCAATTCAAGTTGTCCTGCCAGCAGCAGGTCATAATCGCCATCCTTATCATAATCCCCAAAATCGAGCGATGCGCTGTTGATAAGCGCCGGAAGGTTTGCACCGGCATCAACGAATTGTGAAAAAGCAGCAGTGCTTAAAGCAAGTGCTATAACCGTAAAGAGCAGAGACCGTTTCATAGTGTTATTTTTTGTCAGATGAGTATACTGAGTTGCTGTAGCAACCGACAGAATTTTTATATCATATAAGACAAATATAAGAACTTTTCCTAACTAAACATTAGCAAACTGCAACTTTTGAGGACAGCCCCAGACTTTTAAAGCATCTCCTCCAGGATATAGAATCCTGCCCCTGCAAGATATCCCAAAAGGGCCAACAGTGAGATCTTTTTCAGGTACCAGAAGAAATTTATTTTTTCAATTCCCATGGCTGCGATGCCGGCTGCCGATCCTATGATTAGGACACTTCCGCCAGTCCCCGTGGCATAGGCAAGAAAGGTCCAGAAATAATGGTCAGCCGGGTAAACCACATCGTACATCCCCTGGGCGGCAGCCACAAGGGGCACATTATCCACAATCGATGAAAGAAGTCCGATGGCGATAATAATCGTATTTTCGTTTGGAAGGTTCGCATTCAGCCATGCAGCTGCAGTGTCGAGGATTCCGGTTGATTCCAGTGCAGAAATGCTTACCAGGATCCCAAGGAAAAACAGGATACTGGGAGTGTCAATCTTGCGCAATGCATGAACAACCGACAAAGGATGCTTATCCTCTTCATCCTTTCCTGAGTGTATCATCTCTGTAATGATCCATAAAATTCCCAGACCGATCAGGATACCCATATAGGGTGGCAGGTGGGTCAACGTTTTGAATACCGGCACCATTACCAGCATGGAAATACCTGCGAAGAATACAACCGACTGTTCAATCCTTGGAAGAGTGATTTTTGTGCCTGAAGCGTTGGCTTCAGGGCGTTCAACATCTCCGTGCATCCTTAATGAAAGCCATGCAAGCGGCACTGCAAGACAGATAATACTTGGAATAATTGTTTCAATAATGATCTTACCGGCACTAATCTGTCCGCCTATCCATAACATTGTGGTGGTAACATCACCAATAGGGCTCCAGGCACCGCCTGCATTAGCTGCAATCACTACCACACCGGCAAAAAACAGCCGCTGTTTTTCATCTTTGATCAGTTTACGCAGCAGCGACACCATTACGATCGTAGTAGTGAGATTATCGAGCATCGCCGAAAGGAAGAAAGTAATGAACCCTATGATCCACAGCAGCTTCCGCTGGCTGGTTGCTTTAATCCTTGAGGTGATTATCTCAAAACCATCGTGTGCATCAACCAGTTCCACGATCGTCATCGCTCCAAGCAAAAAGAAAAGTATGCCCGACAGGTTGCCCATGTGATGGGTGAGCGACTCATTAACCGCTTCTTTATCAGGTGAAAACAGTATATAAACGGTCCACACCAGTACCCCTGTTACAAGGGCCGATGCAGCCTTATTTACCTTGTTGATATGTTCCGTTGCTATGGCAAGATAACCAAGAACGAAAATTAAAATAATAGTGACGTTCATTCGATAATTTAACCTGAAAACGGAATGAATGTTCCAATTTGAGATTTGAGATTTGACATTTGATAATTGATATTGGAACAATCGTTAGCATTTGACGTTTAATCAGAGTTCTGATATATCGACTAAAATCAAATCTATTGAAAACAGGACGTCTCGAAGCCTTTAGCGATGGTGTACTTGCCATTGTCATTACCATCATGGTGCTGGAACTTGTAGCTCCTGAGGGTTCTGAATTTTCTGACTTAAAGCCCCTTTACCCTAAGTTCCTCTCATACCTGTTAAGCTTTGTTTACCTTGGAATCTACTGGAACAACCATCACCACCTGTTCCAGGCAATCGAAAGGGTCAACGGCAAGATCCTCTGGGCCAACCTCACCCTGCTCTTTATTCTATCGCTGATTCCTTTTACAACCGCATGGATGGGAGAGAACCACTTTGCCAAAAATCCGGTGGCCTTATATGGCATCAACCTGCTTCTTTCCGCAGTATCCTTCCTTATCCTCGAAAAAGCAGCCATAAACCACGAAGGCCGGGTTTCCAAGATTGGAAGGGCACTAAAAGATTACGTGAAGGAATACTTTTCAATAGGACTTTATGTAGGAGGAACCGTTGCTGCATTCTATATTCCGCTCATCGGCATCATATGCTTTGCTACAGTGGCTGCCATTTGGATCATTCCCGACAGCAGGATCGAAAAGCAGTTAAAATAACTGCCGGATACCGTTGTCCCTCACCCCCAACCGGAGCGGTATTTCCCCTCACCCCTTTATCCCCTCTCCCGGAGGGCGAGGGGAAGGCACTGCTATTTTTTTAAGAAATTCATCGTAACTTTAGGTGTATTTATAAAATTTCACGTAAAATGAAAGTAACTGCTTTTGTTGGCAGCGCGCGTAAAAAACATACGTACGATGCTACTGTTTCGTTCCTCGAGAAGCTCCAGGCTTATGGTGATGTGGAAACTGAACTGGTAAGACTGAGCGATTATGATCTTAAAACCTGCCGGGGCTGCCGGACTTGCTTTGACGTGAGTGAAGACAAATGCCCGCTAAAGGACGACAGGGACATCCTGTTTGCGAAAATGCGCGATTCCGATGGGATCGTATTTGCCACACCCAACTACTCCTTCCAGGTATCGGGCCATATGAAGAAATTCCTCGACAGGCTGGGTTATGTATTCCACCGGCCCGAATTCTTCGGCCGTGCCTTCACCGGGATCGTAACACAGGGTATCTATGGAGGCGACAAGATCGTTAAATACCTTAGCTTCGCTGCCAATGGGCTGGGGTTCAACATTGTAAATGGAACCACACTGATGACCATTGAGCCGGTTCCTGAGGATGCCATCAGGAAGAATGAAGCGCAACTTACCGGTCTTGCCAGCCGCTTCTACGATAAGATGAAGAATAATCCCTTCCCGTCGCCTTCACTTTTTAAGCTGATGATGTTTCGCATGGCCAGGACGAGTATGCATATCATGCTCGATGATACGGTACGCGATTTCAAGTACTACCGGGATAAGGGATGGTGGGAAGCCGGTTATTATTACCCCGTGAAGCTTTCACCTTTTAAGGGGATGCTCGGCAATCTGTTTGACCGCCTGGCAGCGAGGACTGCAAGGAAGGGGAGGGTCGGATTGGTTTGATTCGTAAAGACGCGATTAATCGCGTCTCTATGAATCGCGTTGTAGTTTCAATCAGGCAGGAAGGCAATCCCTTCCACTTCAACCAGGAAATCGGGCTGGGCCAGACCGGCTACAAACAATCCGCTGATGGCAGGTGGGTTCGCAAGATGGCCCAGGTATTTCTGTGAGGCCCTGAAACCGCTGTTCAAATCCTGCCCCTGCACGATGAAGATCGTTAATTTAATGAGATGGCTGAAGGTGGCGCCACATGCTTCGAGGGCTGTCTGAAGGTTCTTCATCACCTGTTCGGTTTGCTCCCCGATATTACCTTTACCTATTATTTCGCCCTTTGCGGTAATGGCATTCTGGCCGCCGATGTAAATGGTTCTGCCGCTTCCATGGGTGGTTACGATTTGCGAAAATGCAGGATTTTTTGATAATCCTTCCGGGTTGATGTATTGAATTTGGTTGGGCATGTTTTTAGGAATTGGTGTTATAAAATTAACGCAGATTGGTTGATTCGGTTGAATTATTGCAGAGACGCGATTAATCGCGTCTCTATCCCCACCAATATATTTTCGAATTCATTTATTTTCAATGAAAATTATCGTTGCACCAATTAGCGGGATTAATTTTAATATAATTATCAATTCTACGGTATTCGGCACCATCGCGGATTATGTGGTCATGAAACCTTGCCTGCCATTCGAAATCTGCATGTAATTTGTGCATTTCATGGCAACAAAGGCCCTTATACCATCGTATTACCCTGGAAATATTTTTATGTAACATTGGGTTTTTAGAACCTACAATCCTGATTCCTGATTTACAGAATTGTTTACTGAGCCATTAAAAAGCACCTGCGGTGCTTTTACAACTTTTTACTTTAGCCTTTAGCCTTTAGCCTTTAGCCTTTAGCCTTGACGCCCACCCTGAGAAGGGGAGGGACTTCTTTGACCATTTGCGTTACATTCAGGTTTTTATAAATTTGTGTTAACATTCATAAAACCTGTAATCATGAGTATCAAAACTTTTTGGACGATTTTACTTAAAGTGATTGGCATTTGGATGTTTTTATCCGGGTTTACGGCTGTCACTTATTTTTTTTCAAGCGTAGGTTTAATAAGTTACGCTGAAAATCTGAATATTCCGGATGTTATTTATTACATCGGAGCACTGCTTTTAATTCTGGGGCTGTTTCTGTTAATAATTAAAATGCTGATCTTTAATCCAAACTGGATTATTAACAAATTAAAGCTCGTTAAAGGAATTGAAGAAGAAACCCTCGACCTGAATGTGGGTTCCAATGCCGTCATAAACATTGCAATTATCGTTACAGGCGCGGTATTGATCATTGATGCTTTACCATTGCTTTGCCAGAGTATTTTTATTTATCTGCAGCAAAAGACGATTTTCAGGAACGATCCGGGTGCAGGATCAATTATCCTTTTGCTTGCAAAGTCGGTGCTTGGTTATTTTTTATTGACTAAAAGCAAAATAATCAGTGAGTTTATTGCTAAGAAGAAGGTGGATAAGCCTGAACCGGTTGAGTAATCAGAAACCAGGAGAAACAAGGAAAAACCAGGAAAAACAAGAAAAAACTATACGCTTTTGCATATAAAATAATTAAATCAGTCCTTTTTATATCTTTTGGCATATAATTTCGTATATTTGTACCAAATTATATTTGAAAGCATATAATGAAGCAAATTGATGTTTTTGTCAAAGAGCGCAGAAAAGCTGCCGGATTAACGCAGGAAGAATTTGCTGAAAAGACCGGCGTGGCCCTTACAGTAATCCGAAAAATTGAGCAGGGGAAAACCAACCTCAATATGGATAAGGTAAACCTTATTCTTGAAATGTTCGGTCATAAACTGGCACCTGTCAATATTAAAGATATTGAGCCATGAGAAAGGGAAAGGTTTATTACGGTGACACATTAGCCGGAACCATTACTGAAATGGATGATGGTGAGTTTGTATTCCGGTATGATGATGATTATGTCGTTAATCATCCTTCTCAATTTATCAGCTTTAACTTCCCGGTAAGAAGAGATGCTTATACCGACAACCGGTTGTTTCCTGTATTTGAAGGACTTATTCCCGAAGGCTGGCTGCTTGATATTGCTTCAAAAAGCTGGAAGATAAACAAAAATGACCGCATGGGTCTCCTGCTGGCATGTTGTAAGGATTGTATTGGAGCGTTAAGCATAAAACCGGTTCATGATGAAAAAGAATAATTGTTTGTACTGTTATAAGCCGGTTGAGGAAGGAGAGTTTCATTCCGCATGTTCTTTGAAATTCTTTGGTACGACAAATCCTCCCGAAATTCCTTATTCTCTCACAGATATGGCAACCCTGGCAAAGCAGGTTGTCCAGCGAAGTATTTCAGTGCCGGGGGTACAACCTAAGATCTCAATGACCATCGGCAACGAAAAGCATAACAACCGCCTCACGGTTGTCGGAATACCTGACGGAAAGTACATTTTTAAACCTCCGTCAGATATTTATCCTGAAATGCCTGCCAATGAGCACCTGACAATGAAAATTGCCGAAACCTCAGGGATCAGGGTAGTTCCCTCAAGCCTTATCCGTTTAAAATCGGGTGAGCTTTCGTATCTCACTAAAAGAATTGACAGGACTGAAAAAGGAGCCAAAATACATATGCTCGACATGTTTCAGATAACTGAAGCTTTTGATAAATACAAAAGCTCGATGGAAAAAATAGGCAAAGCAATTCACGAGCATTCAGGCAACACTCTGTTGGATAAAGTCCTGTTCTTTGAGTTGGCATTATTTTCTTTTTTAACCGGTAACAGCGACATGCACCTGAAGAACTTCTCAATGATAGAAGCCCCGGCAGGTTGGGTGCTTGCACCGGCTTACGACCTGCTGAATGTTGCAATAGCAAATCCGGAAGATACTGAAGAACTGGCACTGACGGTTGATGGGAGGAAGAAAAAAATAAAGCGCGACAACTTTATCAATCTTGGAAAAAGCTTACAATTGACCGACAAACAAATAGACCGCGCTTTTGAAAGATTATCCAAAACGGTGAAAATTGCCACTGACCTGACAAGTCGGTCGTTTTTATCTTTTAAAATGCAGAAAGCTTACCTTGATGTAGTTGAAAGAAGATTTAAGGCAATTAATTAGCCTTTCTCTTTAGTTTTTCTTTGTTTTCTTTGTTTTTCCTTGTTTGCCTTGTTTTTAACTAAAGCAGCTTTATTTTTACTGCGTCCATTGATGGCAAATGTTTAGCTTGAAAGCTGTGTAACTTTTTCTTTCCGTTCTATGCCTTTCGCCTTCCTCTTTATAACCGAAACAAAGAGAAACAAGGAAAAACCAGAAAAAACAAGGAGAAACAAGAAAAAACAAGTTACTTAATTCTCCGTTTCCTGATATACCTGATAAACCACCAGAACATCAATCCTGCGAGGATGATCACCCACAGATACGAGAGTAAAGTGAGCAGGCGCAGGAAGATCTGCCAGCCTTCGCTGAAACCTTCTGAAATCTCATTGGTGAAACGGTTTGAGTACTTAGTACCCTTGGAAAAACTTACATTCAAAGTACTGAAGCTCACCTGGTTCTCAAGTAATTTCAATCTCCCTTCAATTGATTCTATATCAGCCCTGAGGTTTGTTAGCTGCTCATTGATCTTCAGCACGTCGGTTAAGTTCTTTGAAGTTTTCAACAGGTCAAGCAGTTTCATTTCTGATTCCTTCTTCACCTTGAGCCTTGCCTCAATATCTATGAACTCTTCTGTGACATCCGTTATGCTGGTTGATTTTTCCTCGATCTTCTTAATATTTTCACTCATTAGGATGGCTGCCCTGAGGTTATCAAAGTTATCAGCCGGTACCCTAATGGTCATTTCATGCCCGGTACTGTTTTTATAGTTAAAGGCTCGCTCATCAGCAATATAACCATCATATTTTTTAATGGCTTTTACTACAAAATCGTACGTAGCTTCTGTATCATCCGTTCTGAAGCGGATACTTCCATTCTTAATGAGCTTTCTTGGCATCTTCACGGCCTTCGCGCCCTCTGTTGCCACTACTTTGTCGGTAAGTACAGGTCCTGCTGCATAATCCCTGTTTTCCGATGACGGACCGCAACCCCACAGCAGTATAAGGATGCAGCAATAAAGGAATGCTGATTTTTTCATTTGTTGGTAGTTTAGGTTGGTATTATGATACGACAAGTTGCCGGTAATTTTTTAATATAACGATTTTTTATAAATTTGATTGCATCAAATATAAAATTGAATTTAGATTTGAAACGATTCCTTTATTCGGGATGTGGCAGGACAAAAGGTAGCGTTAGAATACAATAGCAGAATGATCGAAACAAGAAAAAACAAGGAGAAACAAGGAGAAACAAGAAAAAACCAGAAAAAACAAGAGGACTCTCGTGTATTTTTTAATCTTCTATTTAAAGCGGGTTTCTTTTGTTGTATTCGAGCAGGTAATAATAAAATGTTTTTTTCCTTTCACCCGGCTTTAAAGAAGAATACCTGGCATAGAGTTCACTATCCCGCTGTATGATTGGCTCTGCTTTTTTATGCGATAATCTTCCCATCGCACCTGTTTCCAAATCCCAATAGTGCAAATCCGACTCAGCATGTGTGCCCATATCAGTATGGACCAGAACAGTCGTCAGAAACGTTGTAACAGCACCGAATTGAATGATCTCTCCATAAGATTTTTTATAGTGAACCAATTTTTTCCCATCAAATACTACCATAAGAATGGTGCTGTCCTGAATATTGTGCTGATCTCCATATTGATCAATAAAAAAATACTTATTTCCAAACCAAATATTTACGTTAACATCGGTTCCGGATATTTCATATTTGGGATTGTTGTCAACAATTTCAAAAACTGAGGTATAGACCCCATCATTCAAGGTTAATGTGCCAGTTTCATTTTGTCCTGATGCAGTGATTGAGCAAAGGACAATGATTATGAATAGTATAGGTCTCATATCAATTTCAAATCTCAAATCTCAAATTAATATATTACATGGTGTGCAATGACCGTACTTATAATTTTATAAACTTTCCAATATAACTGTTTCTATCAGTTGTTATCCTGATGTAATAAAAACCCGGTGCCAGGGATTGGATATTCAGTGTGGTGGAAGTGTTTAGGTATGATTGCAATGTAATACCTTGATTATTAATAATTGTAACATTGTATGCAGGTTCTGTAGGAATATCAGCCTTTATTTTATCATTGGCAGGATTGGGATAAATGTTAATTTGTTCTGTGTAACTAAGTTTATCTTTTAGTCCAATAGGAGTATATTCAAGCAGTTCTCCTGTACCATCATACGAAACCAGTCCCTGTTCAGTGCCAATCCATTTTAAGTTACCTTCAAATTCAATATCCGTTATGTTATTATGAGGCAATGCGGAATTAGGCATATTTAATGCCCACCACTGTTCGCCATTGGTACAAAACAAACCTGAATCCTGGGTTCCTATCCAAAGGTATCCCTGTTCATCAAATTTAAGGCAGCTGATCTGGTTGTCAGTTAAAGGTGAATTTGACTTTGTAATATGTGTCCAGCTGGTTCCGTCAAAGCGAGCCACTCCTTTGGAATAGCTTCCAAAATATTTAATTCCTGCATTATTAAAAGCCATGCAACTGATAAGGTTGAATGGAATACCGGAATTATAAGTTGAGTAGGTTGACCAGTTAAAACCATCAAATGTATGCAAACCGTTGGAGTCTCCAAACCACACGGTTCCGTTATCATCAAATGCAGCGCAAGAAACGTCGCCGCTTATCAATGAATTATTGCCGTTATAAATTGACCACTGGGAATCTTTGAATATGCCAAGCGGACCTGATGAAATAAAACCTGATGCGAAGCACATTTCTCCTGATGGGCCCATGGAAATATCCCTGATGTAACAGCCCGCCATAAAAGGATCATCTAAAGTGCTGTCAAGGATATAAACACCATCTATACCACCTAACCACAGGTTGCCGTCCATATCCATTTTTGATTTGTTCAGGAAACCGTTCGACCAATGAAACTCCCATTCGCCATCAAACGAGCTTACGTTGCCATCAATAATCCATTTCTTTCCTCCGGGCTCGATTTCAATATCCTGAATATAATTATTATAAAAGGCAACATCCGAAGCGGCGTATCTTGACAAAATTCCATCCTCAAATTTATATAACCCATTGCTGGTTCCGAACCACACCCTGCCATCATCCGAAGCAATGATATCATCGACATTTTCAGGAAAGTCCGGAAGTGAATACTTTGTCCATTCCGAACCGTCAAATGATGAAATATCGTCACCTCCATAACTGCACCAAACAAGATTGCCGGGACCACAATCAATTACATTCGAACCGAGCCCGCTGTTATAAGCGTTAGGAAATTCAATCAGGCTAAGTCCGACGATTTTATATAAATGATATTCACCCATCACCCAGGCATTTCCATCATCATCCACAGCAAGTGTTGGAAATTTTCCAAAATCAGAATACCGGGTCCATTGTTCGCCATCGAATTTATCAATATTGTACAATTCATGAGTAAACCAGACATTTCCCAGTTTATCAGTCACAATTTGACTAATACCCGATAAGTTGAATCCAATGCCTGAATCATCAAAGAGCGTCCACCCGGAACCATCATTTATTATAACATCAAAGTAATTCGCGGCCCACACATTACCTGCAGTATCAACTGCAACTGTATTAATCCGGGTAGCCTCCAGTCCCAACTCAGCGTTCGTATAGTATTCCCACGAATCACCCGTAAATTTTATTATTCCTATATCCGACCCCATCCATTTATTGCCATCCTTGTCAATTGCAATGGAATTCAAATAATTAGTCGGAATATCTGAATTGAAAGTATTGTAGGTTTCAACCACCGAACCCGAAGCCTTATCAAACTTCGTGAGCCCGCCATGTGTTGCATTCCACAAATAGCCACCTTCTTCAGCAAAACCTGTAATCCATTGTGTGGCAATATAAGCGACCATATTGCCTTGTTGCGCCACAGAGTTAGCATAGGTAAAAAGCAACAGTATAGTGAGGCAAACCGAAAATTGTAATTTTTTAATCATTATTTAATTAATTGTTCTTATAACAATAAGAAGCAAAAAAAGCCCATTGTGCTTTTGCCTTTTGCCTTCCTATTGTGCTTTTCCATAGTTCTGTCCATAGCTTCCACAATAGAGATATCCGTTATGAATAAGGTATGAATATTCTAAATTGCCCCAATCGCATACTGTGAAGTAATCTTCATGAACTTCCACACGCGAATCATAGGGAGGCGGAGTATTCCAGTCGGGAATCTCTGAGTTGAAAGTCGTAACATAATCAAAGTCGATTGAATCATTTGAAAACTCCCTTTTAAAGTGATCATAATGCGAAACCGAACTTGATTTATGTACACTGTAAAAGGAACTATTTAAAAGCGCATCCTTGCTTCCTGTAAGCCGGGTCCACTTTTCACAATCTATGAAGCTCACTGAATCTTCTGATAATTTTTTAAACAGATAAAAATGCTGACCTTTCATCGAATTCCGGGGTTCTCCGTTCAACGTTGCTGAGGTGACGTCAACTGAAATAAGTTTGTTGTCAGCTTTGATAATATACATGCCTGCCAGATCGGTGATATACCTATTGTTTTTGGTTGAATCAGCTACCTCAACTTCATAATAATCTTCATGATAGCTCAATGAATCTTCGGTGATTTCAATTTCATACGTTACTTCAAAGGCCATTTCCTGAAGGAAAGGTCCATAGTAATTTCCGGTAACATGCCTTTTCCATTTGCCCAGGTATTCTTTTATGGCCGGATCGGATGTATCAGAATCTTTTTTACAGGCTCCAATGATAAGCAGGGTGATCAAAATAAGCAATAGTTTTTTCATATAAGCAGCTTTGCGAAGCAAATATAGTGACTTGTTGGTGTCTTTAACAATCGAAAGTTAGGGTAAAATCAAAAATATTTGTCTTATATTAAAATGAAAGGCTATGAAAAAATTTTATGCGCTAACTATAATAGTTTTGTTTGCAAATGTGGCTTTTTCGCAGGCATATATAAGCTTCCCCGTCGATTCAGCTCAATGGAATATTGGTGTATCATATGATGCCAGCTATGGCAACATAAGATATTATAATTATCAGCTTTTCCTTGACGGTGATACGGTTCTTAATGGTAACGAATACAGTAAGCTCTATCATTCACAATTTGGATATATCGGTGGTTTGAGGGAAGTAGACAAAAATATTTATATCTTTCCCAGTGATACCCAGATTGGCGATTACGATTATAGCTTTCCATCAGATACATCGGAAAACCTACTGTATACATTCGATAGCCTGGCGGTAGGTGATACAATTGTTATAAACTCATACAACCTTATTGTTCACAAGATTGATTCAGTTGAGTTTGATGGAATTTACCATAAAAGATATAATATATACGGTTCGCCGGTATTGGCTGAATACTGGATTGAAGGCATTGGCAGTAACAAAGAACTTCTTGCTAATTATTTATACCCTGAATTTGAAGTTGGGCACGCTACACTATGCTACAAGCCTAACCCATATGTAACCTATTTCCTATTTCCATGGTTGCCCTATTGTGCCTACCCAGTAGGCATCAAAGATATGGTTCCTGAACAAATAACCATATCGCCGAACCCTGTAACTGACTACCTCAGGATATCATCGGGGGAACTACATAATTCAACCGTGATACTTTCAAATTCGTTTGGTCAGGCGATTTTCAGTACTACCTTTCAGAGTGACATTGTAATTGATGCTTCAGGATTTAAGCTTGGATTTTATTTTATCAGCATCACGACTGAAGATAAGATTATGATGGCGAAGTTCCTGAAAATATAAGCTTACTTTATACCACAATCCGGTTGGTGAGCGTAACGCGATGGAGTCGAATCCATAGCCTTTAGCCCTTCAAACCCCGGAGGGGTGGGAGTATGGTAACCGCCGGTGATAACCGGCGGATAAGGAAACGCCCCGCACTACCCCTCTCAAACTTCTAAATCTTCTCGTGCTTCTTGTTTTGCAATGGGTACGTTCATGGGAATGATCGTTCGGGTGGACCAGTGGCTTCTCCTTTACATCACCGTTTCATGGATGGTCGCATAATGTTCCTTTACTGCCCCGATAATATCATCCACATAGGCCTGCCGGGTTTTCTTTGTTTGGGCTGGATGGTACACCGAGAGGTAAAGCCTTGAATTCTTGACCGCTTGCCTTACATTCTTTTTCAATCTTAAATCAAGCTGAAGATCTTCCCTGAAGTAAAGCAGTGTTGCGCCACCGATTATGATATCGGGATTAAAAAGTTCTATTTGCTGATGAAGGATCTTTTTATACCGTTTATACGCCTCCTTCATCTCTTTATCAAAGCTTTTGGTTAAAGCAGGCAGTTTGCTGATGTTTATCACGGCAATTGATTTGATGGCAAAAGCGACTTCCTTCTTACTAAGAGGCTGCATGCCTGCATAAGTGAGATCATTCAGAATGCCATAAACCACATAACAAACCGGCATCCAGGTACTTTCTGATTTATGCATCCTTGTGGCGAAATCAGAGGTATTCAGAAATCTCTCGCACAGATCCCAGCCGCCCCCTGAACCTTCGCCATTCTTTACTTCGTCGTAAGGCTCTTTCAGTATCCACAGAATCCGGTATTTAGCGTTCAAATAATGATCCGTGTTAACAATTCCATCCGTAATGGGCTTACGGGCGCCGATTGGATCAATATAAAGCTCATTTATCAGCACATTCATTGCTTTACTTTCGGCGAGCAAAAATTCCTTTGTCATCTTTTCCTCTTAAAATGAAATTCAATCTAGCGAAACTGTAATGCCATTCCTCAACTTCCAAATCCAAAGTATCCTGCAGTTTATCCAGCATGGATCTGTCAATGGTGCTCATCGACCGTCTGAATACTTCCGATAAACGATTAATGGTATTTTTACCGCCTCCAAAACCTACCTGATCAAATTCTTTTAGCATGATTTGATGATTTAAAGGTACTAAAATAGGGATGCGGGAAGACAAAAGGTGGCGTTGAGAATAAAATAGCAGAATGTATTGAACAAGAAAAAACAAGGGAAAACAAGAAAAAACAAGTGGTTGCTATGCGCTCAGCGCTTTGCGTTTCGCAAGGATGGTGGGCAAATCAAATATCAACTGTATTTGTTACACCTACAGTTTTCAGAATTTATTCATCCACCCATAAATTAAAAGCCATGGCAATTGTAAAAGTTATTGAGGTAATCGCCTCCTCAGAAAAAGGATTTGAAGATGCAGTACAACAAGCTGTCGCCGAAGTATCAAAAACCGTTCGCAACATTGATTCTGTGTACATCAAGGACATGAAGGTTCATGTAAAAGAGGGTAAGATCATCTCGTACGGGGCAATATGCAAAGTTTCGTTCCGTGTGGATAATATAGTGGCATAAGCGTTTAAAAGGAAGAGAACCCCGGAGGGGTGGCAGTATGTTAACCGCCGGTGATAACCGGCGGATTAGGAAACACCCCACACCACCTCCTCTCAACCTTCTCAACCTTCTCGTGCTTCTCGTTTTACAATAGAAGAGTTCCAGTCAACGACACGGTCTGTCCTTTTAATTCCTTATCTTTATCAAAGCATTAAAAACCCCTGAGTGGGTACCAACCGAATTATTATGAAATCTACGTATAAGGAATTTAAGGAAGTGGAAAGGTTGTTCAATCGAAAAACAAAGAAATCTCTGGCCTTTCAGAAGCGAAAAGACGAATTCGAAACTTCACCGAAGATAGCTATAAGAATAAGTTCAGGCACCAAGGGAAGTTAAGGAATAATGCAGGACAACTAGAGCATCCTATTCCACCACATTCCACGAAATACTCCTTCATTTGCAGGAAGTTCAGGTAACCCCAAGTGTTCTTATGCCATTTCCTGTAAGTCGTTCCAAAAGTATCCTCCCTTCAGGTTCAAACGATTCTTCCCAGTAACAGCCATCAACAAGCACCTTGTTTTCATCAATCAGGCGTACCATTCCATCAGCATGGCCATAATCCTTTTTTGGATCTTCTTTATCATGAAACCAGGGAATAAGCATGATCCTTTCTGTTTCAAACAAATCAACCAGTTTTGATCAGTTCTTGATTAAATCAAAAAGACTCGAAATCGCTACGGCAAAAAGTATCCAAAGATTGGCTTATCGCCGAAAGATAAAGTTTAAATTTAGTTCTGAAACTGTTGTTTGCTTTTGAAGTGGGTGGATTTTTCTTTTTCAATCAATTGCATTGTCTTGGATTTAAATCTTTCAGAATTTATCAATGCTTCAAATCTTACCCTCCGTGATTTTTGGTTCTATTTTAGAAATGAACGATTTTCTAGGCCTTCGAGCATTATCTCATATATTTCGTACATTAGATCCAACACTAAATTTTTATACCTGACATAAACAGCTTGGTTGATGATTTCTTCAGTAGTAATGTCACCACCATGAGAGATTGCATTCCTGTACCTTAAAAAATTTTGTAAAGTTTGCAAGAGATTAGGAGAAGGGTGTCTATATATACCCCAATGCTCTGGAAAAGTTCGAAGACAAAATGATTTAAGAAGCATATTAAGGACAGAAAAACTTACATTCGAATTTGTATAGATACCTGAAGGAATATTAATCTTATTTAGTTTGAAAAAGTTTCCTAGTTGATTAAAAAAGGTAATTTTTTGTCCTATTCTTGAGGGATATTGGTGAAACTGTTTAAAAGTTTTTTCAATGTTGTAAATTAAAATCTCATCTCTTATTAATTGACAATCCACATTTGCTTTATTAATCATTTCAAGATAAATACTAAAAGAATTTTGTATAAATCCCTCCCAGATAGAATACATCATGCTCACTGACTGTATTCTAAAAATTTCTAAATGCTTTTCAGAAAGCTTGTATCTACCAGTAAAAAGCACTTTCTCAATCTCAGTTAATCTCACGGCTTTTAAAACCTAACGCATTAAGATCAAGACTTTCTACAAAAAAGCGAATGAATTT
>DATGYU010000272.1:0-2091 GCA_035297625.1 Prolixibacteraceae bacterium | reverse complement strand
TCAGCCGGCTCTATATATTTCTTTAGCACTTTGCCATTTGTTCCCGCTTTACCGACAAAGACCTGTTTGGCAGAAACAGTAGCCATTGTGCTGACAAGCAATATGACAATCATTAGAAACTGGGGTAAGTATCCGGCTTTTTTCATAGCATTATTTAATTTACAATTAGACGATTTACAATTTACGCTTTGCAAAAGCTTACTTGGAACTTTAAACTTGGAACTTTAAACTTGAAACTTGAAACTACTTGGTGTACACTCTGTTCTCCTGTTCTGCCACCCTGATGAAGGTGGTTCGTTTGCTAAGCTCTTTCAGTTGAGAAGCGCCCACATAGGTGCAGGTGCTGCGGATACCCCCAAGAATGTCCTGAACGGTATCTTCAACAGCGCCACGGTAGGGAACCTCAACGGTTTTGCCTTCACTGGCCCTGTAGTCGGCTACACCGCCGGCATGCTTGTTCATGGCCGTAGCTGAGCTCATGCCATAAAACTGCTTGTAGGTTTTGCCATCCCGCTCAATGGTTTCACCACCGCTTTCATCATGTCCGGCAAGCATACCGCCCAGCATGACAAAATCGGCACCTGCACCGAAAGCCTTGGCTACATCACCCGGGGTGGAACAACCTCCGTCGCTGATAATCTGGCCGCCCAGTCCATGGGCTGCATCAGCACATTCAATGATGGCTGAGAGCTGCGGATAGCCTACCCCTGTCTTTACCCGGGTAGTACAAACCGAACCTGGACCAATGCCCACCTTAATGATGTCGGCACCTGCCAGCAGCAATTCTTCCACCATCTCACCGGTAACAACATTGCCGGCCATAATCACCTTATCGGGAAAGTTTTTACGGGTCTGCTTTACAAATGACACGAAGTGTTCAGAGTAACCGTTGGCCACATCAATACAGATAAACTTTAGCTGTGGATTGGCCTGCACAAGCTGAATGATCTTTTCAAAGTCCTGAGAACCGGTGCCGGTACTTACGGCAATATAATTCTCTATTCCTTTAGGGGCAGTGGCCAGGAATTGGTTCCACTCCTCAAGGCTGTAATGTTTATGGATGGCCGTGAACAGCTTCTTGTCCGAAAGGGCAAGGGCCATTTCAAAAGTGCCTACCGTATCCATGTTGGCAGCCATAATAGGCACCCCGGTCCATTCCGTTTGGGTATGCAAAAGCCTGAAAGTGCGCTCCAGGTTCACCTGTGAACGGCTTTTTAATGTAGAACGCTTTGGACGGAACATCACATCCTTAAAACCCAGTTTAATGTCGTATTCTATTCTCATTTATTGGTAATTATAATATTTTCTTCACTGGTAAATATAGGGCGAAATATACAAAATGGCAGGCACACGGGAAGATGAAATAACAGTTATTTCAGATTGTTATCCAATAATTAATGTTCCTTATCTTAACGCTTCTTTTAACTTCTTTGGATTCATTCAATTATCAAAGATGGTGATAATCCGAATACTTGTAGAATCATATTAGTAATACAATGTAGTTTGCCTGGTGACCCTTAGGATGTGTTATCCTTTTTTAATATCTGACTGAGGACAACTATCGGGAAATTTCTTGATCTGGCTAATTGATCTGTCAAGTTATTAATTAAAGTTCTTTTTAACGCTAACCAACCATTCAGATTCAAGATAATCAAGAAGAATTTATAGCCTGGCAGATGCCCTTTTTGAGAAAACTACATTTCTCATTATCTGTGTTTCTTTATGAAGTCATCATAATCCACAGTTTCACCCCGATCAATTTCATTAATGCCTTGTTGAATCTCTTCCTTTTGATCCGAAGACAAAGTATCCCAAAAGTCTGACTGAGGTTCCTTTTTAAAAAGCTTTTTAATGGAGTTCAGTAGCCCGGGATCGTTAGTTTCCAGGATTATCTTAATTATTTCCAGTTTTTCTGCCTGAATATTCATAGCTTTCTTTTTTATATAAAGCTAAGAAAACCAAAGATGTAAAAATCAATGTAAACTTTAACGCTGAATACACATTTCCGCGTTAAAGTTTACAAATTTCCTCAAGCTGTTGGCTTTTTACTCCTTGGCTTTGGATTCCATCTTTTTAATGATTTCCCGCAAA
>DATGYU010000271.1:0-5273 GCA_035297625.1 Prolixibacteraceae bacterium | reverse complement strand
TAAGCCTGAACAATTAACCCTGCAGCCGCTTCGATACGGGCCAGCATGACAGAATCAGCCAAAAGCTGTTTTTTTAATTCGATGGACTGCAGGATTCTTTGTGCGATCATGTTAGTGGGTTATAGTGTTATAGAGTGACAGAAAAGTATTGACCATATTGGACCAGGAGAACTTTTTCTTCTCTTCAGCAATGTTTGCTTCAAATTCAGCCATTCGTTCGCGGGTGTAAAAATCCACCAACGCATCGGCAATCTTTTGGCTGTCGGGTGCAGTGACATAACCTATTTTACCATCAGGGATAATTTCAGACAAACCGCCCACGTTGGTGACCAGCATGGGTTTATTAAAATGATAGCCAATCTGGGTTACCCCACTTTGCGTGGCACTTTTATAGGGTTGTACCACCATGTCGGCCGCACTGAAATAAAGATTCACTTCTTCGTCAGCAATAAAATCAGTCCTGAGCTCAATCAATTCTTCCAGCTGATTCTTTTTTATCAACGCAAGGTAAGGCTCAGGGCTTGAATAATATTCGCCTGCAACCAGTAATTTGACAGGAAATTTCCTTAGTCGTTCATCAGCAAAAGCATTGAGCAGAAGATCCAGTCCTTTGTAATCACGGATAAATCCAAAGAAAAGAAGGTACCGGGTGTTCACATCCAGCTTTAACTGTTGTTTGGCAAGCGCCATGGGAAGCCTTTCGCCATAATTGTCAAACAAAGGATGGGGGCAAAAACCAACGGGCAAATCCTTTTTGAAAGTATGGGCATCATTCAGTACACTTTTTGACATGGCAACCAGTCCATCGATTCGCTGAATGAAATAATTGGTCAGCTGGTGGTCTCCGGGCCGGTGTTCATGAGGGATGATATTATCGGCCAGGCACACCACTTTTGTATGATTATTTTTTTTGATGATTCCGGCAATCGTTCCAAGGCAGGGTGCCATAAAGGGCAGCCAGTAACGAATAATGACAAGATCAGGCATTTCTTTTTTAATACGTCTGCCGACCTTCATCCAGTTGAGCGGATTTACCGAATTGACGCTCCTTTTAATGGATAAATTCTCAGGCGAAGCTTTTGGATTGAATTGTGTCTTGCCCGGGAAAAGAAACGAAGGATATTGGACGGTAAAGGTTTCAATAGTTGCATCAAAACCCATGGAATTGAATTCCTGGGCCAGCCTTTCGTTGGTAGTGGCAATTCCGCCCCTGTAAGGGTAAGCCGGTCCTATGATTTTGACAGTTTTCAAGATAGGGTGGTTAAATATTGTTTTAGCAAATGTGCAACATGTTTGTCAATTGGGAAAGTAAAATCATCAGGATTTAATGCTTCGGCGCTTATCCAGCGAAAAGATTGATTTCCATTGACCATTTCAGCAAAGTCGAAAGTGCTGGAGGACACCTTAAACCGAACGGGGCCTTTCAACCGGGCCAGGTAATAGATGCTGATCAGCTGATAGTTATCCCAAAACAATGCTTTCTGATAAAAGTCGGTTGTGTAAAAATGGCGGATATCTTCAATTTCCTGGTTGCATTCCTCCATCATCTCCCTTTTCAGGCAATCCAGGGGGCCTTCCCCAAAGTCCAGTCCACCACCTGGGAACTTGGTCATCTTAGTGTCCAACTGATATTCATCGGTCACCAGAACTTCCTTTTGATCATTCAAAATGAGTCCGTAAACCCTGATTGTAAACCTGGAAGGCAGTTGCTCTTTCATGGATTGATTACAAATATTGCGGAATGTACTAATAAATTGTTTATCTTTTTCTATTTAAAGTTAACACATAGACACATAGGACCATAGTTTAAAATTTATTCTATGTGTCCTATGTGTCTATGTGTTTAAAGGATTGAAACATGAAAGCCAAAAACCTATTGATGGAAATTCACTTTACTACTGATATATGTAATTATTTCTTCCAGCTGTTCAGGTTCAAACCATTGAATTTCTGTATCTCTTCGAAACCATGTAAGTTGTTTGCGGGCATACTTCCTTGAATTTCTTTTGATAAGGTCCACGGCTTCCTCCAAGGTACAGCTACCATCAAAATAAGCAAACAGTTCTTTATAGCCCACCGTGTTCAATGAGTTAAGATCGCGGTACGGGTAAACACTTCTGGCTTCTTCCACCAAACCGGATTCAATCATAGCATCTACACGTTTATTGATGCGCTCATAAAGAACTTCTCTTTGCTGGTTGATGCCAATTTTGATGATACGAAAAGGGCGGGTGCGGATGGTATTTTTTCGAAAAGAGGTGAAAGTCTTACCCGTCATCTGGCATACTTCCACAGCATGAAGAAGACGCTTGGCATTGTTAAGATCGGCAATTTGATAATATTCGGGATCCAGCGACAAAAGCCGTTGCTGTAAGGCTTCAAGGCCATTTTCCTGGTACCATTGAATCACCTCGTTTCTAATTTCAGGAGTAACAGTGGGAATATCATCAATACCCTTGCAAATGGTATCAATATACAACATGGACCCCCCAGTAAGTACCAAAGGGTTCCTGGTAAGAAACAACTGATTGATAAGGGCAATCGCTTCTGTTTCATATTCACTGACATTGTAATAATCATGAATGGAACGGGTTTGGATAAAATGATGGGGTACCGACTGAAGATCTTCAGTTGGGGGAACGGCAGTGCCAATGGCTAGTTCGCGAAACAATTGCCGTGAATCGGCAGAAATGATGTCTGTGGAATAATATTGAGCCAGATGAATGCTGATGGCAGATTTACCAACCCCGGTAGGTCCAAGCACTACAATTAATGTATTATTCATTCCTTCTTATTGCGTTGATCGCAAAGATAGGCATTGAAGGGGAAAAAAGAAACCGCCGGGGCAAGGGGCCTGGAGAAGAGGGCAGTGTTCAGTGATCGGTACGCCTACTGCTTACTGGTCATTGAACACTAAACACTGATTCTATAAAGAAGCTTTAATAATTTAAGTATCCAGTTCCCCAAAAATCTCATAGTAATCTTCCAGATCCCCAAAGCTTTTCCCTGAATCATCCAAATCCATTACAGCAACTTCGTCATCCATATACTCATTGATTAAGAACTGGGAAGGCGCATTTCCTTTTTCATAAGCAACAAAAGGTTCTTTCAAATCTGTTTTCATATGCAATTCTTTTAACTCGATAAATAAAAAACGGTCATTAAAATAATCGAACACATAAATCATGCGTTGTCCGACTTTCGATAAATAGTCATTCAGTTTGGTAGTCCTCATGCTAATAATCTTGGGGGCCGGCTTGCCTGAATCCAACGAAGTAATTTCAATGTTTTTCCTCCACAAGTCGTCTGTAAGGAAAAAAGATGCCAGTTGGGAATGATCAAAATTGCAGGTATTCTGTAAGATCTGATGAAAATCCTCAAATGTTTGCTCAGAGTTTATATGAATTATCCTCATAAAATCCGAAGCTTCCGTACTTGAGATTTCGAACACGAATGTCATAAATGAATAATTATATAAATGATTTGACAATTACATCACAAAATAAAGGGATTGAAAAATTGAATTCACAAACTCAGTGATAAAATAAATTTATTGAAACGTTAAAAAACATTAATCCAAAGAGCATATTTCACTATATTGCTGTATATCAATGCAAAACAATTAATGTTAAAAATATTCCCTTGTTTGGGAACTTGACCAATTGAATATTTATTACAATTGTTCGTTAATTATTTCAATTGAAGGCATATCGTAGCCAAAAGGGAGATATCAAAAAAGTGATGGAAGAAATAATGTAATTATTTGCAATTTTGTATTACCTATTATTTGTTCATCAATTAATGACCCATGAGATTTGGAACGCTCTTTTTTGAAAATCTAAGGATTGCCTTACAATCCATCCGGACGAATCTGTTAAGAACCATTCTGACAGTACTGATTATCGCGATAGGGATAACAGCATTGGTAGGTATCCTGACAGCTATTGACTCGATAAAGAATTCCATTACAAAGGAATTCACTTTTATGGGCGCCAATACTTTTACACTTACATCCAGGGGGATGCGCATCCAGGTTGGCGGAGAGCGTTACAGGACCAGAAATTATTCATACATAGATTACTACCAGGCAAAAGAGTTCAAGGATAAATATACTTTTCCATCTTCGGTTTCCATATCTACCACGGCCACCGGAACCGCCACGGTCAAATATGGTTCATTAAAGACCAATCCAAACATTTCAGTTCAGGGCGGTGATGAAAACTATCTGTTCACCTCGGGCAATGAATTAAGCGTAGGCCGTAATTTTACCAGCGATGATATTAATTCAGGAAAAAACGTGGCCATCATTGGGGATGGGGTATATAGAAAAATATTGAAGGAGGTAAAGGATCCTCTTCAAAAGATCATCAGTATTGGTGGCGGCAAATACAGGGTGATAGGCGTGCTTAAGTCAAAAGGCAGCGGTTTTGGATCAGGAAGTGATCAGTTGTGCTTGTTGCCCTTTACCAATGTAAGAAGTTATTTTGCCCGTCCACAGATGAATTTCTCCATTCAGGTCAAAGTGAGCAATACCGAGCTGGTCGATCCCGCCGTTGGCGAAGCGGAAGGGACCTTCAGGGTGATCAGGAACCTGAATCCGGCGGATGAGAGCGATTTTAATGTTGAAAAAAGTGACAACCTGGTAAATATCCTTTTAAAGAATATCAGCAATATAACCCTTGTAGCCACCATTATAGGTTTTATCACCCTTTTTGGAGCGGCCATTGGACTGATGAACATTATGCTGGTATCAGTTACCGAAAGAACCCGGGAGATTGGCATTCGTAAAGCCATTGGAGCTACCTCAAAAATTGTCAAGCAGCAGTTTTTAATTGAAGCCATAGCCATTGGGCAGATCGGAGGATTTGTGGGCATCATTCTTGGCATCCTGGCCGGCAATGGTGTGGCCATGATGATAGGCACTCCATTTTTTATACCCTGGTTATGGATTTTAGCAGGTGTAGTCCTTTGTTTCCTGGTAGGAATTATCTCAGGTTACTATCCTGCGCAAAAGGCTTCCAAACTGGATCCCATCGAAAGTTTACGATTTGAATAATTGTCTTATCTGTTGCAGATAAGCACGTTTATGGCATGATTTCTGTTCTTCAGAAACATACCTTTCATAATAGCAATCATTTATGAAAGTTAAGTTTTTGATTAAAATAGGAATCTATTGATAATCGATTCAAGATTTTCAGAAAACATTTATCTTTACCTTTAACGAAAATGACCAATTAGGCGTAAAATTACATGGTAACAAAACTTCAAACAAA
>DATGYU010000270.1:0-4011 GCA_035297625.1 Prolixibacteraceae bacterium | reverse complement strand
TGTTCTTCAAATTTAAACCTATTTTAATAAGCAATCCTTATAAAAACGTACATTTGTAGTAAGCATTCAATAATTAAAGCTCATGAATTTAGAAACAAGAAAGTTGAAGATCATTAATTGGATCTCTCGTTTAGAGGATGATAAAGAAAAAGCGGCAATTTTAATTTCATGAGTTTGAAGACCACCATCCTGCTTGTTTACGCCCTTATCCTTCTACTGATAGGCATCTATTCCTTCCTGAAGATTAAAACTCCCTTTGACTATTTCCTGGCAGGCAAGAAGACCGGTGTATGGCAAATATCAGGCAGTTTACTTGCCACCATTCTTGGAGGCTCTGCTATTTTGGGAACCATTGGGCTGGCGCAAAGCCAATCATGGGCATCGGCCTGGTATATTTTGGCGGCCAGTTTAGGCTTGCTGGGATTGCTTCCTATCGTTAAAAAAGTGTATGCCAAAGGAAAATTTACCTTGCCTGAACTGATGGGCCAGTATTATGGAGAACAGGCACGTAAGGTCACTTCATTCATTATCCCTATAGCATGGCTTGGAATTGTTGCTGCACAGATTATTGCCGGGGCACAGATACTGGTCAGCTTTTTTGGGATGAGCTATTCATCAGGGGTCATACTTACGGGGATCATTTTCATCGTTTATACCTTTATTGGCGGCCAGGTTTCAGTAATGAAAACAGATCTGTTTCAGGCATTCTTTATCCTGGCAGGAATTGTCTTAACGGCCATAATGATACCCTCGGGTAAGTTACCCCCCGTTACTGCCATAAATGACTCATTTCCTTTTAATGCTCATTTTTCGCCCTTTGATTTACTGATACTCATGCTTACATTTTCAAGCACCTTTGTGGTAGGACCTGATATTTACTCAAGGGTATTTTGCGCCAAGGATCAAAAAACCGCCTTTAGAAGTGTACTTATTGTTGCATTGATACTGATCCCTTTTGGCTTTGTACTTTCCTATGTAGGCATGTATGCCGCCACTTTTCATGGAGGTGCCCAAAATAGCTCGGCACTTGTCAATCTGGCAGATGCCTACCTGCCCGAATGGGCGTCGGGCATCCTGATTGCCGCGTTGATATCGGCAGTACTCTCAACAGCCTCTACTACCCTGCTTACTACTTCCATGATCCTTAGCGAGTTGTTTCACAAGGATATCAATAATGAGAAGTCGTTTCAGCATACCCGCTTGTTTTTAATACTTATAGGCCTGCTGAGCATGCTCATTTCACTGAAAATAACCTCTATCGTTGGCTCATTGCTACTCGCCCTGTCCTTCTATTCGGGAGCATTTATCATCCCTATGGCGGCTGCATTATTTGGCTTGCCCTATCATAAACGCTTTAGCATCCCTGCCATGCTTATTGGAGGAATGCTGGCTTTAACAGGAAAGCTGATGATGACATTTCACCTCCCCGAATACGGGCAAGTTGTGCTTATCTCAGGGTTTGTGGCAAATGCCGGGTTGTTGTTTGTGCCTGGGAAAGAGATTAAAGTTTGAAGTTCCAGGTGACCAGTAATCGGTAATCGGTGGCTTTCACACAAGCTCTCAATTAAGGCCCTTGAAGATTTTAAGGCAATGAGTAGGTTGTTGTGCAAAGCATAAATGGCAAATTGTCCCCGAGTGCTCGGGGGTCTAATTGTAAATTATTTTTCTTTATAAAATCCTTATACTTACAGCGCTATTTTTAAGAAATCCTTATACGTTTCATTGCAACTTTGGATAGTTTTTTGTGCTTTCAATAATGAATGCCAAAATTATAAACAACAACGATAAGGATGAATTCAATAGTTTTAATATTAAAGTTTTACGCAGGGCTAGTTGTCTTTTTTGCCTTCTGCTATTTAATCGGCGATTTGTTAAAACTTGACCAGCACTATTACATCAAAAAGAAATAGAAACTCCGGTTAAATACAAAGAACAGTAGTCCTATTTTTTTACAAGTGGAGTTAGAATCCAGTTATGGCTATCCTTGGCAATGAGGGCTTCTGCACCCTCAGGGCCTTGCATGCCAACCGTATAATTGGGGAATCCGGGAGTCGTATTTGCTTCCCAGACTTCAATAATTGGCATCAGAATGCTCCATGCAGCTTCTACCTGATCGGCACGCATGAAAAGTGTCGCATCTCCCATCAAAATATCAAACAAAAGCGTTTCGTAGGCCTCAGGGGGACCTGCTGAATCGTCCCTGTAGCTATCAGTATAAAAATCGTAGAGCATGCTCACCGGATCAAGCAGCATCTTTAGACCAGGTCTTTTAGCCTGAAAGCGCATTTGAATTCCCATGTTGGGCTGTATATTCAGGATAAGCCGGTTGGATTCCCAATTGTTAATCGATTCAATGGGAAAAGATTGATGGGGCACAGGCCTGAATTGAATGGTGATGACCGATATGGTTTCATTCATTCGCTTACCGGTACGTAAATAAAAGGGTACTCCTTGCCATCGCCAGTTGTCGATAAATAATTTGATGGCCGCAAATGTTTCTGTATTGGAGTTCTTGTCAACACCGGGTTCTTCCCTATACCCTTTTACCTTTTTTCCTTCAAACCACCCTTCTGCATATTGACCTCGTACGGCCACCGCGTGCACTTCTTCTCGTTTAATTTTGCGAACCGCATGCAACACATCTACCTTCCGGTTACGTATTTCATCCGCATCAAACGACACAGGCGGTTCCATGGCTATAAGACAAAGCAACTGCATCAGGTGATTTTGAATCATATCGCGCAGCGCACCAGCATGCTCGTAATAAGCTCCCCTGTTTTCCACCCCTATTTGCTCTGCCACAGTAATCTGAATATTATCAATATAGTTACGGTTCCAGATAGGCTCAAACAAAGCATTGGCAAACCTAAAAGCCAGGATATTCTGAACCGTTTCCTTTCCCAGGTAATGATCAATGCGGTACACTTGCGACTCCTGGAAGATGTTATCCAATAAACTATTCAATGTTTTTGCACTTTTCAGATCGTGTCCGAAAGGTTTTTCTACTACGATCCTGCTTACCTGACTGTTTTGCGCTATCCCTGCCTTTCCGATTTTCTGAGCAATCTGCTCAATAAAAATGGGCGGTATAGCCATATAAAAGACCCGGTTGACAGTGCAATCCCAGTCCTTTTCAAAACGGTCGATTTCGCTTTTCAGCCTGGTATATGTAGCATCATCCGTGAAATCTGATTTTTGGTAATGAAGAAATTCTTCGAATACCTTCCATTTACTTTTATCTATTTTCTCCCTGCGCGAGAACTGATCAACCCCCTCTAACAGACTTTTTCGAAAGGTCGTATCATTCAAATCCTTGATATCCAAACCCAGCACAGCAAATTTTTGAGGGAGCAATCCATCCAGGTAAAGATTATATATCGCGGGCATCAATTTCCGATGGGTAAGATCGCCACCAGCCCCAAAGATGACGATAATCGAGGGGTTTGCAATTTTATCTTCATCCATAATTAACTCTCCTTTTGATTCCATTGTGTGTGAAATATACCTTCTCTGTCAATGCGTTCATAAGTATGGGCCCCAAAGTAATCGCGCTGCGCCTGCAAAAGATTACCCGGAAGCCAGCCACTCCGATAGCTGTCATAATAAGCCAATGAGGCAGTAAAAGCAGGTATTGGTATTCCGGCATTTATACCAATGTGGGCAACTTGACGTATTTTATCCTGCAGTCCCATCAAACGGTCTTTGAAAACCTCGCTCAGCATAAGGTTTGATAAATCAGGCTGGGAGTCCAAAGCCTTGCGCAATTCCTCCAACACGGAAGCCCTGATAATGCAGCCTTCCCTCCAGATGGCAGCAATATTCTCCAAGTTAAGATCATATTTATACACCGACGAAGCCTTTTGCAGCAGCTCCATTCCCTGGGCAAAAACAGTAATAATTGCAAAATCAAGAGCATCTGCCAATGTATCGGCCAGCTGTGTTTTATCGTAATCGATTTCTTTCTTTGGCCCATCCAATATCTTTTCTGCTTCCAGACGCTCTTTTTTTAAT
>DATGYU010000269.1:0-10967 GCA_035297625.1 Prolixibacteraceae bacterium | reverse complement strand
GGCAGGAATCTGCTGGAGACCATCACTGAACTGATGGATTTTTCGAAGATCGATGCCGGGCAGGTTAAGGTAAACAAAAAAGCAGTTTCACTTACATCCCTGCTCCATGAGATTCAGCTGGAATACTCCTACAAGGCGCGGGAAAAAGGATTGGATCTGTTGCTGGATCCACAGGACCTGGATCAGGATCTTGTGGTGCAAACCGACGAAGTGAAAATTCGGCAGATACTGATTAATTTTATCAGTAATGCCATAAAATTTACCAGCAAAGGAAGCATTGAACTGGGTATCAGGCAAACGAACAGCTGTGTGCAGTTCCATGTCAGGGATACAGGCGTGGGTATTCCCACAGAATATAAAGACAAAATATTTGAACGATTCCTACAAGTCGAATCGCACAACAGCCGCAAATATGGAGGTATCGGGCTAGGACTGGCTATCTCCAAAAGCCTGGTGGAACTTTTGGGAGGTGACATCTGGGTAGATACTATAGATGGTGTCGGTTCCACCTTCTGCTTTACCGTCCCTTTGGAAAAAGAAGTGTTTTAGCCAAGTATGGCAGTACTAGAGCAAGAATGATTGTTAATCAAAATACCTTCACTCTATTTAATTGGTATTTATTTGTAATTGCCATATACACCCTTAATTTTACTTCCCTTGTATAATGGTGATGACCTGCCTTATGGTCTGTGGCATTCATATTTTTGCAGGCATTGTCCGTAATGTTGTACTGAACAAATCTGCAGATGAGTAGTTAAATTAAGCAGTTGATTATAAACACTTCATCATGGAAAACCTTAGTATTACGCGCAGAAAGTTCTTAACAGCCCTGTCGCTTGGAACCGCACATGTGTTATTTTCAAATCCATTGCATGCAAACACGTTTAAGAATGCAAGCTCTTATGATCCCTTACAGAAGGTAAAACTTGGAAAGTCAGGCATTGAGACCACTTTAATTGGCGTTGGCACTGGCGTTCATGCCACCAATCGCTCATCATACCTTACCAAACAGGAAAAGAATAAAAGCCTTGCGTTGTTGCGTTATGCCTACGATAAGGGATTTCGTAATTTTGATTGTGCCGATACGTATGGAACGCATTGGATGATGGCCGAGGTGTTGCCTCACATGGACCGCGAGAAACTGTCCATCACTTCAAAAATGTGGGTAAGAAGCGGAGGCATTCCTGATGCGGAAAGGCCTGATGCCAATGTGGTTATAGACCGATTCCGCAAAGAAATGAAAACCGATTATATCGACCTGGTGCAAATACACTGCATGGTAGATAAGGACTGGACTGATGGCCAGAAAAGACAGATGGACATTATGGAAAACCTGAAATCCAAAGGAATTATCAGGGCTCACGGCGTCTCGGTTCATTCACTGGAGGCCATGAAAACAGCGGTTAAGAGCCCGTGGGTAGATGTGATTCATGTACGTATCAATCCATACGGTATTGCCATGGACAAGCCTGAGCCTGAAGAGGTAGTCAAAGTGATCCAGCAGTTGCATGATTCAGGCAAAGGAGTGATCGGCATGAAATTAATCGGCAATGGCGACTATAGCAACGACAGCGAAAAGATTGACAATACCCTGCGCTTTGTCCTGGGCCTTGGAACTGTCAATATGATCATTGTCGGGTTTGAAAATACCCATCAGATCGATAATTATTTGGGCCGTGTAGAGAAAGTGCTAAAGGCATGAAGATACGTTGTTATAGCCTAAAATGGCAGGCTTATCTGATACATTATTATTAGCTATTCTAAAATTCACAATTCTTTAAATAATTAATATCGAACAAGAAATAAGAAATGTAAAAGGATTTAAACCGTCAGCCCACCATTTCTGTAAACAGTATCTGTAATGTCTTTTCCATGTCATCACTCAGGCCAGGGTGAGGTCTTGAGGTTTGAATGGATGCACTGCGTATGGCTGTAAGCCATCTAAAGCGCTCAGCCTCATCAAGGCAGGCAATAGGACCACCATCCTTTTGACCTGACGCAATTTTACTAAATGCTTCCAGGTTCTTTCTGATTTCTTCAATGTCAGCATCAGGTGAAAGCGCCAGGATTTTATCTTCCCGAAGATGATACTGCATGCGGATGAACTTTCCTTTTTTGCAGAATACAATTACCCCGGTATTGATAAATTCTTCCCGTTCTACCACAGGAACAACTCTTACAATAGCATATTCATAAATGTGTCTGGGCTGCATCCTGTACTGTTTTTATAAACTGTTCCGAAATATTTAATCTCCTGGTCAAGAAAGCCAGGTAAACTGCTCTTAACTCACCAGGTGTTTCATCATGCGATTCCCAAATGAGCCATTCATCAGGAATCATCTGTACGATTTCACGTATCTTGTTTTCATCAATCAGCTGCTTGCAGATACGGTCAGCTTCTTCCATCTCGGTGGCCTGTGGCAGCAATACATGGTCCTTGATATAGAGAAAAGGACTTGTTGCCTTAGCTTCCCATCCATCCCAGGTATATTGAAAATAAAGGCAGGAGCCATGATCGATCAGCCATAGTTCCTTGTGCCACATCAGCATGTTGGTATTTCGGAAAGAACGGTCAACATTGGTAATCAAACTATCGAGCCATACGATCTTAGAAGCTAACAGCGGATCTATTTTAGTAACCACCGGGTCGTAAGTGAAAGCACCGGACAGGAAATGCAATCCAAGGTTGATGCCCCTGCTGGCCTTTAAAAGATCCTGTATCTCCTCATCCCCTTCCAGACGGCCAAAGCATTCATCCAACTCGGCAAAGACAAGCTCAGGCACTTTTAAGCCCAAAACACGGGCAATCTCCCCTCCTATCAACTCAGCAATAAGGGTCTTTACACCATGACCGCTTCCTTTGAACTTCACTACATACTTGAAGTCGTCATCCGCTTCTGCAAGTGCAGGCAGAGACCCCCCTTCCCTTAGAGGCTGCATGTACCGGGTAACTGTTACTGTTCGAATGGTATCCATCGTGTAAAAGTAATTAATATCGTCCGATCAAAAATAGATCTTAAAAATTTATTAATGATTAAGTGAGAACTAACAAAACATATGGAAGTATTTTAGTAATTTTAGGTCACTTAAACATCTAATCTTTCTTGACCTTGAAGAATGGTAAAGAAAATATCAATCACGACCTGCTTACCCGCTTAAAAAAAGGAGATATCCAGGCCTTTGACCAGGTATATGAATTGTATTGTCATAAGCTGTTTTCCTTTGTGTTGAAAATTGTAAAAAGTGAAGCAGATGCTGATGATATCGTACAGGAAGTTTTTGTTAAAATCTGGGAATCAAGGCATAAATTAGATGATTATCAGTTATTAAATTCCTTTATATTTACCATCGCCTATAATGGTTCAATTGACATTCTTAGAAAAAGGATCAGCAATCATAAATACGTAGAGCATTTAAAAAAATCATCTATTGGAATAGCTGAAAGCGTGAATGAGGTGGAGTACAAGGAATTCTTATATCATGTAGAAAAACTTATCTCCAATTTACCCGAACGACAAAAGCAGGTTTACCTTTTACACAAGGAGCAAGGCCTGACCTATCCTGAAATAGCTGACCGCTTAAGCATATCAAAAAATACAGTAGAAAATCATATGGGTAAAGCCCTGAGCTCTCTGCGTCAAAAAGTGAGCCATGCCTTGTTAAACAACATACTGTTTGGCCATATATTTCTTTAATATTCAAATCCATAAAATTAAAGATGTTTAGTTATTTCAACGATCTGTATGCACCAATCAATCAATAATGGCTTTTGATCTATATATTATCTATTTTAACATGCTATAACTTTAAATATTAAACGTTGAACCTTAAATGCTTCATTTAAAATTCAAAATATTTGTTAATGCTTTTTGAAGGTTTATGAAAAGTCGTTAGATTGCAACAAAATTATTAACACCCAAATATTATTTATCATGAAAAAATTGGCAATTATCTTAGCATTGGCTTTCACCATGGGTTTAAGCGCTTCAACTGTATCAGCTGAAACAAAAGACAAAAAAGAAAAAGCAAAGACAGAGTGCTGTGCTAAAAAAGAGAAAAAAGAATGCTGTGCTAAAAAAGAAACTAAAGCTTGCTGTGCTGAGAAAAAAGCGGAAGTAAAGAAATAATTTCTTTGCTGAAGATAATAAACAACAATGACCGACTAAGTTAGCCGGTCATTGTTGTTTAAAACTGTTATTTATACCCTTTCCCCTAATTCTTAAAATCTTAAAGCACAGACGGGTATATTATTACTGATCACTGTTTACTGCCCACTTCTTTTCACCCTTCCTTCACCTTGTAATATTCCACCTTTCCTGCCAAAGCAATGTCGGAGACCTTATTAATCAGGGTGGTCTTTTGTACTTCGGATAAGTTGGCAAAAGAACGGGCTATGGCTATTTTCTCGCGCATAAAGGTGGCATTTTCATTTCCGGAAATAAGTACTGTAACCGGCAATGACCACACAAAATGCATGGCCTCTTTAATGCTCAGATAATTGGGAATCAACGGATCTGCAGTAGTCCAGTTGGCTTGTTCTTTGCGAGCAAAGAACCTTCCGTCAGCCAAAGACTTAATGGAAAGGATGCCCATGTTACGTTCCAGGGCCTTTGGCAATACATTTTTTGTAAAGCTGAAATAAGTCTGATCCAGCACGTTTACTGGCATCAGTACGGTATCAAAGATGTCCGTTTCCTTGGTTCTCTCGAGCATACGGGCATGGGCAAAAGGATTCTGGTGTCCGGTAAAACCCAGGTATTTAACCTTACCTTGTTCTTTAGCCTTATGCAATACCTCCAGAACCCCTTCTTTTATACGGCTGTCCACATCCTCAGGTGTTGCAAGTGCATGAACCTGGTACAAGTCCAGATGATCGGTCCTTAACCTTTTAAGGGTACCCTCCAGGTGTTCTTTGACAGTTTTTGCATCCGGACCGGTCGACTTGCTCATCAAAAAGATTAAATCCCTGTATTGGGGGGTAAGATATTTGCCATAGCGGGTTTCACTCATCCCCTCGCCATAGCTTTCTGCTGTATCAAAAAAGCGGACTCCTCCTTCAAGGGCAGCTTCTATGACTTCCTGGGCATCGCGCTCGGTAGTCCAGCCAATGTGGTAACCTCCGCATCCGAGCATGGTAACATATTCATTGGTACGGCCCAGTTTACGCTTTGGGAGCACTTCTCCCAAACGGTCATTTTCCTTATGGGCGCCATAGGCAGATCCGGCAAGTGTAAGTCCGGCTGTCGCTCCAGCGAGTGATTTGATAAACATTCTTCTGTTTGCCATAACTAAATAGTCTTGATTTTTGTTTTTAGTTATGTAACGGGTAAGTACTGCAAAAAGTTCTAAGAAAAACTGGCAGTTTATGAGCTATTGAGAATCACTCTTCCCTGATTTTAAGGCCCGTGAAGTCCTTAAGGTTCCAGGTGATAATAAAACAATTACCCTAAATTCTCCTGAATCATTAATCTTGGATACTATTCCACCTTGGTCGGCTGCCCAACCCTCTCTTTTGCCTTTTGCGCAGGTTCTGTATTTCCCTTCACGGGTGTCTTGGCCTTTGACTGCTCCTTCTCCCTGGCCTTTGCCTCTGCCTCTGCTTTCGCCTTTTTGTTCACCCCTGCATTCTTGCGAAAATCCCAGGGGATGTTATAATACACCGAATAAGTGAAATCAAAATTAAACCCGTTTTCACCTTTACCATAGCCTGGGATAAAATATACCGGCGGCATCCCGGTATCTTTATTGTGGAATTTGGATTTCCCCCTGATGGTCCAGCCCATGTATAGGTTCTTGAGTATTTCCCCCTTGATGCCCAAAAGCACTTCGCCCCACTGGGCCGAAAAAGGCTGGTTCCCAAAACTTCCTGTCTCGGGGCCCCAGTACGAATCGATTCTGTATTGGTCGATCTGCTGACGGGCAAAGGTAAAGCCATAGCGCAACCCAAAATACATGATATCCTTGTCGCTAATCTGTTGAGCCTGCAGGAAATTATAATCAAAACCTATTCTGGAATAGCTGCCATTAGCAGTATAATCCACATAATCAGTCTTTATTTTCAATGCTTCATAACCTGTTTCAAAAACTGGAAACCAGTTGGGAAAAAGCTCCATATCAGCCGAAAACTCCGTTCCATAGCGGTTGCCTTTGGTCCATAAGTCCTGAAAGGGACGGGTGATATCCATCCCAAAGCGAATACCTTTCATGTGGATGTAGTTGTCGGTCCGCTTAGGTTTAACCTTCTTCTTTTGTTGCCCCTGGCCGAAGCTAATTGCCGCCAGCAGGCAGAGGATGAATGTAAAGCTTAATATTTTCATTCCATTTCTTGGTTACAAGGCTATCTGTAATTTTCACTGAATCAATACGGTTATGGGTATACCTGACCGACAGCAACTTATATTCATAATAAAATCCCGTTTCTACGGAAGCATATTTCCTGAAGGCCTGGTGAATAAAGGTAAGTGAATCAGAGGTTGCATCCAGCCAAACGATATAACGGGTAGTATCCTTAAATGTCAGGGGCAGCAGTATTTTGGAAATGGCCGTATCACCAAATAAGAACATAGCGTTATCAACTCCCTGTGCCGTTGCTACCGGGCTAATTTCCTTATTGGTGGCCGAATTATAAAATGAACCTACCAGCAAGGACTGTGGCGGTGCTTCAAATGTCTCTTTACAGGCCCATGCCAGTAGCAGAAAACCAATCAGATACACATATCGCTTCATTCAGGTTACGTTTTGAAAGTCCCAAAGGTAGACATATTCATTGTCGAATCAAAAAAGCAAGCAGATAAATGCCTTTGCCGAATCTTAACAATGTTTAAAATAACCATAGAAAAATAAGGAATATGAACCGAGAAATGTAAAACGAATGCAGGGAACCTGCTTCCTTTGTAATTCCTTATTTCGTATTGGATATTCGATATTGGATATTCGATATTTTTTTTAATCTGAATTTATATTCTCTCAAATCGTACTCATATTGATATACAGAGATTCCCTGATTCCCTTTTCCTGATTGCCAATCCCGAAATTTAGCCTATCTTTGCGCAAAATACCAGTGTTATAATAGTTTAATAAAGCTTTTAGAAAGTTTAGGAATGAAGAACATACGTAATTTCTGTATCATTGCACATATCGATCATGGTAAAAGTACTTTAGCCGACAGGCTCCTTGAATTCACCAAGACGGTGGAATCACGCAACATGAAGGCTCAGGTTCTGGACAGTATGGACCTGGAACAGGAACGCGGGATTACTATCAAGAGCCACGCTATCCAGATGCAGTACACCTACAAGGATCAGGAATATACGCTCAATTTAATTGACACTCCAGGGCACGTCGACTTCTCCTACGAGGTATCCCGATCCATAGCCGCCTGTGAAGGGGCCCTTTTAATCATTGATGCCACCCAGGGCATTCAGGCCCAAACCATCTCCAACCTTTACCTGGCCATCGAACATGACCTTGAAATCATCCCCATCCTCAACAAGATGGACCTTGACAACGCCATGCCTGAAATCGTGGAGGACCAGATCATCGGCCTTATCGGATGTAAGCGTACCGATATAATCCGTGCCAGCGGAAAGACTGGCCTTGGCATTGAAGATATCCTTGAACGCATTGTTACGATCATCCCTGAACCCCAGGGCTCGGTAGATGCTCCTTTGCAGGCATTGATCTTCGACTCTGTTTTTAACCAGTTCAGGGGGGTTATCGCTTATTTCAAAGTGGTAAATGGAGTAATCCGCAAGGGCGACCAGGTAAAGTTTGTCAACTCTAAAAAAGAATATGTGGCCGATGAGGTAGGCGTCCTGCGTTTAGGCATGTTTGAACGACCCGAAATGCTCGCCGGTAATGTAGGATACGTCATCTGCAACATTAAAACCGCCCGCGAAGTAAAGGTGGGAGATACGATCACCCATACCAAGGCTCCTTGCGAAAAGGCCATTGAAGGTTTTGAAGAAGTAAAGCCCATGGTCTTTGCTGGGGTTTATCCTATTGACTCGGAAGATTATGAAGATCTTCGCAGTGCCATGGAAAAACTTCAGCTCAATGATGCCTCTTTGACCTATGAGCCCGAATCATCGGCAGCCCTTGGCTTTGGATTCCGTTGCGGATTCCTTGGACTGCTTCACATGGAAATTATCCAGGAACGCCTGGACCGCGAATATGATATGAACGTGATTACCACTGTTCCCAACGTGCTTTACCATGTTCATACCACAAAGGGCGAAACCATCAATGTTTACAACCCCTCGGGATTGCCCGCCACCACTACGATCGACGATATCGATGAGCCGTTTATCCGTGCCAACATCATCACGGCCGCTGATTTCATAGGACCCATCATGACCCTTTGCCTCGATAAACGCGGGATCCTTATCAAACAGGAATACCTGACCACCGACCGCGTGGAACTGATGTTCGACCTTCCCCTTGGAGAAATCGTATTCGACTTTTACGATAAGCTGAAAAGCATTTCCAAAGGTTACGCCTCCTTTGACTATCATATGCTGGATTTCCGTCCTGCCAAGCTGGTACGGTTGGATATTCTGCTGAACGGTGAAATGGTGGACGCCTTGTCTACCCTGATCCATTTCAACAATGCCTACAGCTTTGGCAAACGGATGTGCGAAAAACTGAAGGAACTCATTCCACGTCAGCAGTTCGACATTGCCATCCAGGCAGCTATTGGCGCCAAGATCATCTCCAGGGAAACGGTAAAGGCCGTTCGCAAGGACGTAACCGCCAAATGTTACGGGGGTGACATTACCCGTAAACGCAAACTGCTCGAAAAGCAGAAAAAAGGTAAAAAACGAATGAAACAAGTAGGGAATGTCGAGGTTCCGCAAAACGCTTTCCTTGCCGTACTGAAACTGGATTAAATACTCCTCGATTAAAACGATATCCAACTGTTCAGTTGAAAACCTTGTGTTTTTATCCTTAGGATTGAATAGTTAAAAATGTGCATGAGGGATTATCTCATGCACATTTTATTTACACACATTTTTTTCTTTAAAATTAAATCCTTAGCAGCCATTATCTAAACGGCACCATTTCTTTTAGTAACATTATGCCGACCTTACCACCGGCCGCTTTATCATTACAATAAACAAAATCCTATCGATAAACTTCACGGGCAATTATTTAAAGGAAGCTATCTGATCGGTATTTCGTTGTACTTGCTATCTGGGTAAAGGCCAGCTTTTAGGATCATGGATAAAAGCCGGTGAACAAGCGTCCATCCTTCAAAAAAATCTTTCCGAAGTGAAGGCAGAAAAGAAAGATCAACTGTTCTCAAAGTTCACAACTTACTGCGGCATATTTTTTCATCCCCTTTTAAGTTATTTTCATTATGAATATTCATTTGAATACTGTTTTGACCATGGATAGAATGGCAACTTGAATACTTTATTCTGAAAACTGAACACTGCTCATGTCGCCCCTCCTTTGCCTTTATCATCGCCTCCCCAACTTTTACGCCTGATGCCATACATTCCTCAATCATTGACAGATTATTATTACTTTCTCTAAGGTTGCTGTAAGGTTGCTGTAAGGTTTCTGTAATAAACCTTATAGAAACATTACAGCAATCTTAGAGAAATTAAGCAGAAAGTAAGAATTAACAGGGAAGGAATCATTACTTGAAAAGGAAAGATTCAGCTATAATTAAACAGATTTTTCGTGGTTTAAATTGAAGGCAATGCATACAAAAAATAATAATTTGGTTTCCTTAAGCTGAGTCAAGGAAACCAAATTATTCAAGAGTTTAGGCATGCGATTTTAAAGCATTAACTATTTTACATCCCAGCAATCTTGCGGGTTACTACCTTTCCATCTTTCATCAATACCTGCAGGATATATATCCTTTCAGCCGATGGAGGCATTTTAAATTTAATGGTAGATTCAGAAGTATTGACCAAATAATCGGAAATCATCCTGCCATCGGAAGTAAATAAAGTTACCCTTTCAGCCCTTTCAGAGCCTGGAAATTCAAGGATAAGGATATCCTTGGCCGGGTTGGGATAAACGCGTAAGGAGGTTTCCAGTTCATCAATTCCTACGGGTATGAACCACTGATCTTTCAGTTTTTCAATTTGGGTAACGGGTATCTCCTTGTCCCATAGTTTCACCTCATCAATGCTTCCCATCATCGAATACTGTACTTCCACTTCATCCTGACGGCCAATTGTCAGCGGATGGGTAGATGCCAGCAATTTGCCCTTAAACGGTTTAAAAGCGCTAAGCTTACCATCGACATAAAGTTCTACGGAATAACCCGTATAAAGAGCAGTGACATGATAATAACGGTTCAGCACGATGGCTTCTTTACTGTCTAAATCCACTATACCCTGATCGGTTTTAACGGTCCAGCGTATTTTTCCTTCAGGAATGATCGACAACTTGTAGCGCTGCTGCCATGACCCGTGGGAAATGACATACCTTTCAGCCCCAAACTGGTCGGCTTTGATCCAGCAGCTCAAACTTACCGCGTCGGTAAAGTTTAATTCAGGACTGTTTGCCGTGGAGATAATCTGCTGGCCGGAGGTAAAGCGATAAGCCAAGTCGGCTTTTCCCCTGGCATCTTCTGTCTTGGCAGCCCCGGTAACTGTGGCATGAAACTTATCGGCCATGGCATTGCGGGCATCGGTATCAAAGGGATACCATATCAAAGGCTGCTGCTCAACCACACCTGTAGCTTTTACCAGTACCGCCTTCTTGAAAGTGGTAGCCTGCAGTTCCTGGTTGGAAACAATAACTTTTATGGTATCAATACCAGGGATAGAAGGTGCCTGCCATACCACGGTATTTCCTGTAGAAGATTGCAGAGTGCCTGCATTCACACTCCAGGCATAAGTTAATATTTCGCCGGGAGTGGGAGTGATCACTACGGTAAAGGTATTATTCCCTCCCGCCGGAGTGTAATCAACAACCGGGGTAATATCAGTAACAACAGGCGGGGC
>DATGYU010000268.1:0-30298 GCA_035297625.1 Prolixibacteraceae bacterium | reverse complement strand
ATTCACTTCCTCCACCGTCAGTGCCTTGTTGAAGAAGCGCAACTCGTCCAACATGCTTAAATCAGAATAATGTTTCCATTCCGTCCAGTTAGGACCTCCCGACATGATTACCAACTGTTTGATATTGGTCCAGTCCATCGGGAAGGTCATTTTAGCTTCCGCGGTCCCGGTAGTCTTTACCCCATTGATATAAATGGTGTTGACAGTATTGGAAATAGTGAAGGCAAAATGTACCCATTCTCCTTTGGCCGGGTTCACCATTCCCCCATCATTCCAACTTTCATAATCTTTTTCAAGAGCGGCACCTATTCCGACATTGAGTTTAAACTGCTGCAGTTTACCGCTTAATTCACGGAAAAAACGGAAACCGCTGGAGCGAAGGTTTTGGATATCAGGGTACCCTGGATTGGCCTTGTCCTCGGGGCTGGCAATTAAGATCCCTGCCCGGTCGGGTGTTCCGTTCACTTTCATCCAGAAGACCGCGCTGATCTCCTTGGTTTTGGCAAGGGAGTCAATCGGGAAAGTGAGGTAGGAGTTGGCCGCTCCCAGATAGGCCTTCCCTTTCTTACCATCGGCAAAAGTGGGGGAACCAACAACGGTCGCAGGTTTATTGCTTACCTGTTCGGTGTAATCGCCTTCAAAAGGCATATAGAATATTTCACCCGGATAAATAGGTTTGTAAGGAGTGGTCTTTTCAAAATTTACCGTTTGCGTGGTGCTCTTTCCTGATTTATCGGTGGCAACGATGGTCAGGGTATGTTTTCCTTCAGTTAAATTGGTATAATTATACTCATTTGAAAACTGGCGGTAGTCTTTAAACTGATCAAAGTTAACGATTTCAGCATTATCCAGTTTTACCGATACATTCTGCAGTTCGATGTCATCTATGGCATCAAATGAAATCTTTACCGAAGTTACAGGATCTTCAGATTTGATCTTAGAGCCTTCCAAAGGGAACTTGATATTCACCGTTGGGGCTGTTTCATCGGTCCCCGGGGCTACTTTGCTGATCGGGTCAATATAATCTTGATTACAGGCTCCCGCTAATAACAAAGCAAGGAGTGCTATGGAAAAATATCTTAAGTTTTTCATCGCATTACTTTTTTGAGTCCATTATTTAGATTGATTCTGACGTAAAACAGGCAGCAAATCCACCTGGGTTTGAGGATAGGGAAGGAAGATCTTACTATCGTCAAATGTCGTTCTTCCGTCATAGTTGAGCTCGTTGTATTTTCCCAGCCTAACCATATCATAGTAGCGGATTCCCCATTCCATGGCCAGTTCGGCAAATTTCTCATCCATCACCTGTTGGTTGGTAACCCCTGAGAGGGCGGGCATTCCCGCTCTGGCCCTGACAAGGTTTACGGCAGCATCAGCTGTCCCGGCCGTGCCGGTTGCGCCCTGGGTAAGCGCTTCGGCATACATGAGCAGTATCTCGGCATAACGGATCACGATGAAATTCTTATTGGTCCCATAGGCTGTTCTTCCCTGGGTTAACTGCATGGAGGGAAGGTATTGTTTTCCGCTCACGAACATCTCACGTTCAAAATTATTGATCACATCTCCTTCCCGGGTAGTATTGGTGACAAAAGCGGGCAAGTTGGTATATTTGGGATCTTTCTTGATTTCTTCAATTCCACGGTTGGTAAACAGCACACTGGTTTCCAAACGGGTAGTTTCCCCGCGGTCAAGCATGAATTTGATGTATTTCATACTTGGTTCAAAGAAGCCCCATCCACTGGAGGCTCCCACCCTGGCAGGCGTCCAGTTTTGCGGGCCAAAGAAATCAAACAGATAACTTTTTGTATCACCTGCACTCTGACCAAAGTCGGAATACTGGAATTCCAGCAGATTTTCATTGTTTAACTTGCCCGGGATCTTGAAGAGGTTATAAAAATCAGGCGAAAGGCTAAATCTCCCTGAACTGATGATCTGCCCCGTAGCATTGGCTACCTCCTGGTAATTCTTCAATTCCAGATTGGCCAGTGCCTGCATGGCCAAGGCCGTGTATTTAGTCACACCACCTGGAATATCGGTCCGTTCGTTGGGACGCATATCCGGCAAGTTCGGGATGGCCTCCTTCATTAAATCGGAAATATACTGCATCACTTCATCCTTTGTGGAAATCTTCGCAGTATACAAATCGGAAGGGTTAGCCGTGGGAGGGATAATTATATTACCCCATATTCTGGAAAGTATTAACAGCGAAAAGCTTTCAATCACCTTAGTCTCCGCCATATACTGTTCGGCAAGGGCCGTATTTCCCGTTGAATCTCCGTAAAGCTTTATTTCGTTCATGGCCGATAAAGCCGTATAGGCATCCATATACATGTTTTGCCATACCGAGTTAAACATCCAGTAATCCTTGTTGTAGTTATATTTATCCATTTCAGCGTAGTCCTGCTGGTCGCCCAATCCACCGGCGTTCACATCATCGCCACGGGTGGCAATCACCGGATAGTTTTCCCAGTAGAAATCTTCTAATTCCGCATAGGCGCCTATTAAGGGAAGGATCATATCACCGCTTTTGGTATAGTCCGTTTCTCCTGTAAACTTGACATTCTGAGCCGGCTTATCCAATAAATAATTACAAGCGGAGGCAATCATCATTACAACCACTATCAGTGTGACCTTAAATGCTATATAGTTCGGTTTCATAATTATTCTTTTTAAAATTAAAATTTGATATTCAGGCCAACCGTATATACTCCCGGGATAGGATAGGTCTGGCGATCAACCCCATCAGGAACCTCGGGATTAAACCCGTTGTATTTAAACACTGTCAAAGGTCTTTCTGCCGTGAGCGAAATTCTAAAAACAGGTAACTGACTGCCAAACAACTCTTTGTCTTTGATGTTGTAGGCCAGCTGAACATTCTGGATCCGGAAAAAGGAGCCGTCTTCCACGAAATAATCGCTCATCTTCTGGTTCCATCCTTTTCTCAACCCGGCCGAAGATGGATATTTGTTGGAAGTACCTTCCCCATGCCACCTGTTTTTGGCCAGATTGGCATCCATGTTAAGGTCCGGCGTCCAGATAATTTCCCCCCGCTTACGGTTCAGAATTTTATTGCCTGACTGCCCCATGATATTGGCCGAAAGTTCAAAATTGTGATAATCAATCCCCAGGTTCATCCCGTAGATCAGCTTTGGAAAATAGGATCCCAATACCACCCGGTCGTCATCTATGATGAGCGAGTCTCCATTCTGATTTTCATAGATAAAATCACCCGGCACCAGTGGTGCGGTTGAATGTTCCCTGTTATATTTTATAGCAACGGGATCGGCATCTATTTGTGCCTGGTTTTGATATACCCCTTTTACCTTATACCCAAAAAATGCCATAAGTGGTTGCCCCACTATGGAACGCTGGCGAAACTCAGCCTGTCCGCTATCAATATAAGGCTGACCCTGAAGGTCACGCACTTCATTCTTCAGGGTTGAAATGTTGACTCCAACGTTATAAGAAAAACCATCACTAATTTGGTTGTTCCAGTTAAGCGCAAGTTCAAAGCCCTTGTTTCTGATTACCCCCACATTTTTTGCCACTGAACCGCCCACAAAAGGAATGCTTACATCAATCACTGCATTTTTGGTATCGCGAATAAAATAATCGGCATCGACCGATAAACTATTTTTAAGCATCCGGGCCGTCAGCCCGACGTTGGTCTCTTCGGTCAGCTCCCATTTGAGCCAGGCAAAGGTGGATTGGGTCTTGTATCCGGAATAAAGGATATCGTGAAAAGCGGTGGTAAGGGGGGTGCTGGTACGGGCCCCTGCGCTGGCCGGAATTCGATCATTACCCAACTGCCCCCAACTGGCGCGAAGTTTCAAAAAATCAACCACTCCGTTATCCTGCATGAAACTTTCTTCAGAAATCACCCATCCCGCGCCCACAGAGGGGAAATAACCCCACTTTTCCTGGTATTTGGACGTTCCGTCTGCCCTGAAAGTCCCGTACAGCAGGTACCTGTCGGAGAAATTATAGGACAACCTGCCGAAATAGGACATCCCGTATTCCCTTCTTCCATTGTCGTGAACGGCATCGCTGGGAAAGATGGCACGATTGGACAGATCGATGTACCAGTTACTCTCGTACTGATAAGGAAAATTCAACCCCTGGGCCGTAAGATACTGCCAGGATTCATCCCGGTAGGATGATCCTGCCATCAAAGTAAAACTGTGCTCCCCGAGCTGTTGGTTAAATGTCAGCACATTATCCCATATCTGGTTGGAATAGGTATTATCCTTTTTGGTTAAGGTAGCATTGGCTGCCTGAAAATTCTCATGAATAAAATAGGGCAAATTGACATTGCGGTCGTTGGAACTTTCAAAACTATGATTATAGGCAGTCTTGAAGTTTAACTTATTGGGAATAAAGTCGATTTGCGCATAGAAGTTGGCCACCGTCTTGCGGCTTCTTGTCAGGTTATTGGTAAATTTTAAGGTAGGCATGGGATTTTGTCCTCCCCGATAACCGATATACTGAGCACCGGCATATTTAATGGGCCTGGCCAAAGTATTTTGGTCATCATATACGGGTAAAATCGGCACTGCCCAATAGGCCTGGCTCCAGGCATCGGCGGCCTGACCATATTGCCTGGCATTGCTTAAAATCATATTACCGCCCACCGTCAGCCAACTGTTGGCCTTCAGGTCTACTTTTGCGCGCAGGTTAAATCGTTCGTATTCATTTTTCATGTCCAAAATACCTTGCTGCCCAAAATAACTGGAACCCACCGAATAAGTGGCATCCTTGCTCCCCCCCGACACATTAAAGCTATGATTTTGAATGGGCGCCTCCCGGATGATCTGTTTGTACCAGTCGGTATTTACATCAGGGACATTAGGATTCACCCGGCTCCTGCCGTAGCGCTGCATGGCCTTGGCGATATTGGCAATATCGGGCGCTGACTCTGATTCCAGGGCCATGGTGGTAAACTGTTCGGCATTGGCCATCTTCAGCACATTCTGCGCGATCTGTACGCCATAGTACCCGTCATATTCAATACGTGTCTTTTGATTGTAGGAACCCGATTTGGTTTCAATCAGCACCACCCCGTTGGCAGCCCTCACCCCGTAGATAGCGGCCGCCGAAGCATCCTTCAACACAGAAATAGTGGAAATGTCATTGGGATTTAAAAATTCGATGTTGTCAAAGAACATCCCGTCCACCACATACAAAGGACTTTCCGTATTTAATGAGTTTCCATCGGCATCGGTCCGGGGATATGAGCCAATACCGCGTACACGGATCGAGGGAGACTCTCCCGGGGCGCCATTGCTCACCACCTGCATACCGGCCACCTTGCCCTGCAAGGCTTGCATGGCCTGCCCCGATGGACTCTTAATCAGTTCCTCCGATTTGACCGTCGAAATAGAAGAAGTCAAATCCTTTACCTTTTGCGCGCCATAACCCACCACGACCACCTCATCCACATTAATGGTTTTGGAACTCATCTGTACATTGATGGTCGACCGGTTATTAATATTGATTTCCTGGGTGGCCAGTCCAATAAAACTGAAGACCAGCACCCCGTTGGGTTGAGCTGAAACGCTGTATTTGCCGTCCATATCCGTAATGGTGCCTTGTGTAGTGCCTTTGATCGTCACACTCACCCCTGGAATTGTTTGGTTGTTCTCATCAGTCACCACTCCTGTCACCGTGATAGGCGCCTGGGCAAAAAGGAGGGTTACTGACAGTAATAAATGCAGTAAAACGATTAGTTTTTTCATAGCTCCAGTGTTTTAGTTATCTAAATTCAGACTTTAGTCCCCTAAGTAGGTCGCGCTATCCAAGCCAACCTGAAATGAAAGAAAAAGAAATGAGTACACCTCTGATTCATCACCCTGAAAACTATCAAACAACAACTACACCTTCACCTCATCCTTTTAACAAAAAGCACCTCTAATATACTAATTTAAAGTTAAATATAAAAGTGCAGATTGGTATATTTTTAGCCATCCGGTCAAAAGAGGGCTTGCCGGCAATGGAGAAGAAAATACAAAGACCACCAATAAACACAAATAAAACCCAATGAACCCCTATAAAATGTACTATCTTTTTTATAGGGGTTCATTGGGTTTTATTTGTGTTTATCTGTGCTCCTTTTTCAATCTTAAGCCCCGAAGAACTGGTCCATGGAACAAGACTCCCTGTTGGCGGAGACAAAGGATAAATAAATTCCCTGGACCGTTCCTTCTCCCCCGGGAAGCTGAATAGAAGCCGTTTTATCGCCACGTTTGGCTCCAGTAATGATCGGATCACTGAATTTTCCATCACGCACCGCCATTACCAACAGATCATCTATAGCGCTGGCCTGGCCTTTGCCCGAATCGTTCAGCCAGGATACCTTCCACACCTCGGGATTTTCCTCTGAGCCTGAAGCCTGGAGCTGATGCGGTAGCGGAAGACTGCCTGCGGATAAATGAAGATATTCCAGATCCACCTGCGAGCCATCGGCATTGAAAGCAGCAAGATTGGTTTTCAGGAACAAACTGTAGCCCGGCCACGGTTTGGAACTTGCCCTCCAGGTCGATCTGACCGGATTGTTGGCCAACGATTTCCAAAGAGCGGCCACACGGGAAACCCGCTTACGATGAATTACCTGCTTATCGCTCCAGGAGTCCTCTGCCCGAGGCGTAATTTTGCCACGCATATACGTGACCCCATCCATGTGATAACAAATCACTGTGCCCACCAATCCAGAGATAGGCCCGTCTACTCCGCCTTTTAAGATTGCCATGACAGATTCATTTTTAAATGGTTTAGAAGTTATAAAGATAATATTCACTTAAGATAAATCAAATGACAATTGGCATATTTTAATTAGTTTTAGTAGCTGTCTTTTGGCAACATGCCCCTATTAATTTGTTCTCTCTTGAGGCTGTCCAAAAAGTTCACATTATGACAATTCTTCTCTGTGAAACTCTGTGATTAACTCTATTAAACTCTGTGGTTAAATTGTTTATTTTTAACCACAGAGTTTCACTGAGTGAAATCAAAGAGTTTCACAGAGCTTTTGGACACCCTCTTACAACATCTAACAAGCCTGACGGCTCTGCATGCTTCGATCAAAAGAATTGCCAGGCCTTGAAACGATTATAGCCGCCAAGCTCGGGCCATTGTATAGCCAAGAATTTCAATCCGGGGAAAGCTGAATAGCAGCAAGCATTCAAACGAAGAAAACACCAATGCGAGCAACCGGGGCAAAACAACTATTGTCCCACTTTATCACTGATCAAAGCATTTATTACCACGGTAACCAATAGCTAACAGTAAACTGCCAACCAGTTTTTCAAAATAATTCACCCACCTCTGATTTTCTCGCAGTCCAAATGGTGAAGACTTCCTGTTTTTTGTCTGCTTAAGATACCTTTCTGATACCCATCTGATACCTTTCTGTAACCTAAGGTATCAGAAAGATATCAGAAAGGTATCTAAAAAGTATCAGAAGCAGACAATGTCCAGCATAAGACAAACATAGGGAAAGCTTGTTGACAGGTGGGAGCTTATAATATAAATATACATTAAACAATATGGTGTTACATTGTTTATTTCTTTAAATTTACTTTTTTTGTGGTTGGAAAGAAAATACAAACCAACCATATGCAGGTAACTTGTAAAAATTGCAATCAAACCTATCAAGGAAATTATTGTAGCCATTGCGGGCAGCCAACTACTACACACGAGATCAATTTTAAATTCCTTTGGCACGACATCCAGCATGGGTTATTTCACTTTGACAAGGGCATGCTTTATACGATTCCTCAATTGTACAGAAACCCGGGGAACACGATCCATAGCTATATTGAAGGCAAAAGGGTAAAGCACATCAAGCCTTTTACGATGGTGTTCTTGTTAGCAACTATATTTATTCTGGAAAAACACCTTCTGAATCTTCACATCGACATAAAAATTAATTTAAATCAGTATGATATTGCCGAATGGATTTTCAATCATCTTTCTATTTCGGCTATAGCTATTATTCCATTATTGTCGCTATGGTCCTACCTGTTATTCAGAAAACAAGGCAAGAATTATATTGAGCACCTGGTAGTCAATGCTTATATAACCTCCCAAAGCCTTGCTTTTTACATCGTATTGATGCCTATATATAAAAGCTCCCAATACTTTAAACTTGACAGCCTGTTGAACGATATCGGTGTTATCTTCTACCTGGGGGTTTTAGTATGGTCATACATTACTTTTTTTACCAATTATAAAAAAAGAACAATCGTCATTAAATCATTACTGGGTGCATTACTCTCAAAAATTGTCCTGATCCTGGTATTTATCTTAGTTGCCATCTTGCTCATAAAGCTGCATGTAATCAAGATGTAGAAATTTTGCATGCAAGCATTGTAAGGAGAGAGAAGATTTAGAATAACAAAAAACTTAACAACCTTCCCTGGTGGTTTTAATGTTAATATATCTTGCATTAACAGCATGTTACGCGCAAGCAGATATTACAAACTGATTAATAACATAGAAATGAGACCCACAATTACATTTTTTGTTATGACTTTTTTAACTTTGACATCATGTGGTGCTAATTAAAAAAATACAACAAATAAAATGGATAGAGTCTCAGATGGCGTGGATTTTAGATTTGGATATTCCGAGGTAAACGGATTGAAAATGTATTATGAAATCTATGGGCATGGAAAACCATTGGTTCTTATTCATGGTGGAGGCTCAACGATTCAGTCAACCTTTGAAAAAGCGATACCCTTATTCGCAAAAAACAGGCAAGTCATTGCCATTGAACTACAGGCACATGGCCGTACAAATGATAGGAATACGGACCTTTCATTTGAACAGGATGCAGATGATATTGCCACGCTGTTTAAAAATCTAAAAATTGACAAAGCGGACATTCTGGGATTCAGCAACGGAGGTACCACTACTATCCATCTTGCAATTCGTCATCCGAAAATAGTGGATAAGATTATATTAGCTTCCGCACTATCCAAACGAAATGGGGTGCCTGAAGCATTATGGGAATTTTTGAAACAAGCAAGTTTGGATAACATGCCAAAGCAATTGAAGGAAGCTTACAGGAAGGTGTCATCAGCCCCCAATGGTTTGCAGGTAATGTTTTCAAAAGATGCTAAAAGAATGATGTATTTTAAAGATATTCCGGACGAAAAGCTTACCTCCATTAAGGCTCCAACTTTAATTATAATAGGAGATAAAGACATTATCACGCCGGAACATGCAATTGAAATGCACCGGTTAATTGCAAATTCAGAATTAGCGATAATTCCTGGTGAACATGGCGAGTACATTGGAGAAGTTACAACCCTGAAACCTGATTGTAACGCAAGTGAATTTGTTGTTCCAATGATGGAATGTTTCCTGGATAAAAAGGAAAAATGAAAAATAACCTCTTGTCAATGGCCTCATGATCCATGATGCTCTCAATCCTGTTTTTATTTGTTAGGCCTAACATTTAACAAAAACTATTTGAAAGATTAGTTTTAAATGAGTAGATTTGAAACAACATCATTCAACAATATAGTTTTTAATTTAGGTGAGCGATATTATCCTGAATTTTAAAGCATCGTATTATCAATAATCCTATCTGATATGAAACACGGCAAATTGATTTATTACCTGGTAGCTATCATCTGTTTTTTAGCAATCACCAATAGCTGTCATGAAGATGACAATGAGCAATCCAGTCCTGAGTTAATCACTTTGGAGGTGAAGAACATCACCAATATCTCTGCTTTAAGCAATGCTGAAATAGTAAATAAAGGCAAGTATGAAATCATTCGTCAAGGGATCTGCTGGTCGACAAAACCCAACCCTACAATTGCTGATTTTCATATCAGAACAGAATCAGAAGCGGATACTTTTTCAATAACTATAACGGATCTTCTTCCAAATACCACCTATTATCTCAGGGCTTATGCAACCAATTACATAAGTACCGGCTACGGAAATGAAATTGTATTTACTACTACCGGAGAAAAGCCAGTTCTGAGTACGGATGTGGTAAATATTAAAACATATAATTCCGTTGAATGCTTCGGTACGATATCATCCAATGGTGGAGATATAATTGTAGCCACAGGATTTTGCTGGAGTGAACAGCCTGAACCATCCATTGCCGACAATAAGAATATTATGCATCAAGGCGGAGGGCAATTTTCAAGTATTATTCCGAATTTGAAATCCAATACCAAATATTATATCAGGGCCTACGCCACCAATAACGTGGGCACCACTTACGGGGATATCAAGGATTTTACGCTGTGGTTAAATGTGCAGGATGATCCAATAAAAGATGTTGATGGTAACAGATACCACACGATTAAAATCGGAAATCAGATTTGGATGCAGGAAAACCTAAAAGTAACCAAGTTTCAAAATGGAGCCCGTTTGAAGCAATTAAATAATTTGAGCAGCTATAATGACATGAATTCACCGGGTTATTACACAAACGTCGACAATTCATTATTTGGATTTATCTACAATGGATATTCTATTACTGATATGAATAAAATCAGTCCTGAGGGGTGGCATGTCCCCACGCAATCGGATTGGGATATATTATTAAATTATTTAGGAGGATATTCAGTAGCCGGCGGTAAAATGAAAGAGACTTCGGATAGTTACTGGATTACACCCAATGTGGGAGCGGACAATTCAAGCGGCTTTTCGGCCTTACCTAACGGATATGTTGGTTTCGACGGTTCTCCCCATGACAAGTTGGAGGAAGCTTGTTTTATGGCAGACACATTGGATTCCAAAGGCAACCCTGCGTTTGTCGGTATAGAGTATAATCATACTTCAGCCTTTATTTCAGGAACTTCCTCAAAAGTTACCGGTGCATCCATCAGGTGTGTCAAGAATTAAATTAGACAACAATAAAATTAAATAGTCAAGAGGATTACAAATAAATTAATGGAACTAGAAGCTATCTAAATTAAATGTACCAGTAATGAAATTAACCCTACCTACCCTTGTATTACTATTTATTACTTCAATCCTGCATGCCCAGGAACCCCAACAAAGAAGGCCGGGTCATTTTGGCCTTAGTTTCGCCGGAATCGCTCTTGTACAGGATGAATGGGATGTTAGTAATTACCGCTATTATGATGGAGGCACTTATGACAACGGGTATTACCATGAAAAGCTATTTTATACCATTGGCTTTAACTATTTAAAGCCGGTGAGCGCATGGCTGGATATGGAAACCGGGCTGGAATATTCCATTAAGCTGGGCGAGGAGAAATACGTATCATTTGGGGATACCTGGTCCGAGAAAGCCAATACAACCATGGTAAGTGTCCCATTAACCCTAAGGGCCAATTTCTTAAGATTCTTTTTTGTGAACGCAGGCCTTTTAACAGACTTTGATCTTGGCGGCCTTGAGCCAACAAGCTATGAATCCGAGAGATATCAATCAGGCATGGGATATGTTGCCGGATTGGGAGTCAAATATGGTTTTAAATACGGGGGCCAGATATATATCAATCCTTATTTTAAACGACGCGCCATCATAGAATTCTGGGAGAATGAAGATCGATTGAGAATGAACGAGGCGGGCATAAGGCTTGGCTTTTACTTTAATACGAAGGGAAAGACAGAATAAGAGCTTATACTGATAGTCTCACTCCAAGTGAGACTATCAGTAAATTGGACAAAACATATTCCTTTTAAAATTGTTAACTAAGGACTATGGAATTGTTAGAACTTGTACGAAATAACCTGGGCAAGCCTTACGAGGACCTTGAATTTCTTCTGAGCTGTTTAAAAGAAGTGATGATAGAGTCCGGGGAAGATAAATTGGCCGCCCAGATCCCCTGGATCAATCCGGTTAAAGAGTTTGATCACTGTTCATTTACCGGCAAACAGCTACAGTTGTATTCCATCTGTTTTCAATTGCTAAATATCGTTGAGGTGAATGGCGCAGTTCAGAACCGTCGCTTCATTGAAGACCAACAATCTCCTGCTGATATCAACGGTTTGTGGTCGTATAACCTTGAATTGTTGAAGAAAAATGGTTATAGTGCCGAACAGATTGCGGCCTATATGCCACAGGTTCATGTGGAGCCGGTTTTAACCGCACATCCCACTGAAGCGAAACGTACCATTATGCTCGAGCATCTTCGTAACCTGTATCTGCTGATGGTAAAGCGCGAGAATAAGATGTTTACCAAAATGGAGCAAAACGAAATCAGGTATGATATAAAACTTGCCATTCACCGTATCTGGCGCATTTCCGATGTGTATACCGAAAAGCCTGATGTTGGCACGGAGCTCGACAATATTATCCATTATTTCACCCAGGTATTGCCCGAAGTGATTACCCTTCATGACAGGCGCCTGATACAGGCCTGGACCAATGCCGGGTTTGACGCCCGGCTGATCAGAGACCCCGGACAGTTGCCTAAGATCACCTTTGGGGATTGGGTAGGCGGTGACCGCGACGGACATCCGTTTGTAACTGCACAGGTCACTCAAAATACATTGATGAAATTGCGTCTTAAAGCATTTCAAGTCATCAAACGGGTGCTGCTAAGCCTGCAAAACAACCTCAGTTTCAATTCAAGGTTAGAGGCACTTGCTCCTGAATTCCGTTCACGATATGATAGCCTGCAGCATGAAATTGCCGAATTCGACGCTTCGCACAAAACCTTATACCCCAATGAGGCCCTGAAGCAATTTATCGAATTTATGGTTGTTAAACTGCCAGTTTCCATTGTTGAAGGGCATATTAAGGACTATAAGGAAGAAACGATCAGTTACCAGTATCCCCACGAGTTAGTGGCCGATTTGTATATTCTGCAAAGGGCTTTAATCAATCATCATGCTTCGGAAATAGCGTTTGCCGATGTGAGTGAAGCCATCCGGATCGTTAACACCTTCGGGTTTCATTTGGCGAAGCTTGATATTCGCCAAAACAGCCATTTTCACGAACTGGCTTTATCACAGCTCTTGCAGACCGCGCAAATGAATGATGAAGAATATCTGAATTTAGACCTGAATGAGCGATTGTCATTTATCGATCGTGAGTTGAGATCAACACGGCCGTTTGCCCACCCCAACATGGCTATGGGCAACGAGGCCCGCGCCACAGTTGATTGTTACAGCGTCTTAAGTGAGCACATCAACAAGTATGGAACCGAAGCATTGGGCTCACTCATTGTGAGTATGACCCGTAATGTATCTGACTTGCTGACAGTCTATTTGCTGGAGCGTGAGGTTGGTTTAATGGTGAGCATGCCAACAGGATTAGCCTCCCGGTTGCCCGTTGTACCCCTGTTTGAAACGATAGACGATTTAATTCAGGCACCCAAAATTCTCGACGAATTCTTATCGCATCCGGTAACCCAAAACAGTCTTCTGCTTCAACAAAAGCAAGACAAAAGCGATGTTCTCATTCAACAGGTGATGATCGGCTACAGCGACAGCAATAAAGACGGGGGAATACTGGCCAGTCAGTGGTATTTGCACGAAGCACAATCCCAACTCATCCAGATTGGGGTTAAGCATGGAGTTAAGATTCGTTTTTTTCATGGAAAAGGAGGATCCATCAGTCGTGGCGCAGGGCCTACCCATTGGTTCCTACGGGCACTGCCACCGCTATCGGTAAACGGCGATATCCGCATTACCGAGCAGGGCGAAACCATCGAACGTAAGTATGCCAATAAGAATAATGCCGTTTATAATATCGAATTATTAACCGCGGGCACATTGACCGTTTCTATGCTGCAAAACAACCAAAAAATCCAGAAATATGAGCTGGCTTCAGAGCTAAGTTATCTGGCTGGCAAAAGCAAAATGGCTTATGAAGACCTTACCAAGAAGCCTGGTTTTATTCAGTTTTATGAAAAGGCTACTCCTATTGACGCTATAGAACAAAGCAAGATAGGCAGTCGTCCTTCCAGGCGGACAGGCACCCGGACCCTCAACGATTTACGGGCCATACCCTGGGTTTTTAGCTGGAGCCAATGCCGGTTTAATATCACCGGGTGGTATGGGGTTGGGACGTCTCTGGAAAGTATGAGAAACAATGACCCAGACAAATTCAATCGTTTCAAAGAGGCAGTAAAAACGGATTCGTTTATCCGCTATGTTCTTACCAATATCGATTCCAGTCTGGCCTCGTGCGACGAAGAGATTTTCAGGCAATATGCACAATTAGCTTCTGACGTGCCACAAAGCAACGAGATTCTTAGCCAGCTGCTTGACGAATTTGCGTTAACAAGGCAAATGGTTGATTCCATATTAATCAAGCCCATTGCAGAACGCAGAAAAAACCATTATTATTCAACCCTTTTACGGGCAGAAGCCATGCGCCCTTTACACCAACAACAGGTAAGTCTTTTAACCCGGTGGCGAAAGCTCAGCAACGAGGGCAAAACGGCCCAGGCCGATATCCTGCTTTTTGATTTACTTCGCGGTATTAATGCCATTGCCGGAGCCATTGGTTTTACAGGTTAAAAACACAACTATGAACATTGAACAAATTTTTGCCAACAACAAAAAATGGATCGCTGAAAAGCTGAACGTGGACCAGGAGTATTTCAAAAACCTTTCGTTGGGACAAAGCCCTGAAATATTGTACATTGGTTGTTCCGACAGTCGTGTGTCGGCGGAAGAACTCATGGGAGTAAAGCCCGGGGAGGTGTTCGTGCACCGCAACATTGCCAATATGGTCCCCAATACCGACTTAAATGTGATGTCGGTGATCAATTATTCTGTATCTTATTTAAAGGTAAAGCATGTGGTGGTATGCGGGCATTATTACTGCAACGGGGTAAAGGCAGCCATGCAATCGGAAGATATGGGCCTGTTAAACCCGTGGCTGAGAAATATCCGCGACGTCTACCGTATCCATCGCAGCGAGCTGGATATCATTGCCGATGAGGATTTACGCTATAAACGCCTGGTGGAACTGAACGTACAGGAACAGTGCGTCAACGTATTGAAAACGGCCGATGTTCAGAAAGCATACAAGGAACGAACGCTTACGGTCCATGGCTGGGTATTCGACATTAAAACGGGCCAGCTGATTGATTTGAAGATCGATTGGGATAAGATACTCAATGAAATAATGGAGATTTACCGGATCATTTGATTTCTGTTTGCCAAAGAATTAATTAGAAAACCTTTGTCAATAGGTAAATTATTATTTACCTTTGCCATACTTATCTCTATTTCATGAAATGCTCTGAACTATACAGGTTCCTGATAAAGGATGGGTGGTATCCCATTTCTCAAAAGGGTTCTCATGTTAAGATGAAGCATGACAAGAAAACAGGCATCATTATTTTCCCGAATCATGGAAGTCAGGAGGTAGGTAAAGGCCTTGAAAAGAAAATTATCAAGGATGCAGGTTTAAATTTTGAGGATCAACAAAAGCAATAGCCATGAAAGCGAATAGTAAAAAAATAAAGCTGATAGTGGAAAAGACGAATACCGGTTTTTCAGCCTTCTCGGAGGAGTTCCCTATTTTTACAACAGGGAGAACGATTCCCGAATTAATGGAAAATGCGCTGGAGGCTGCCAACCTTTATTTGGAAGATGAGAAAGTAACTCTTTCACAAGAGAACCTAAAGTTTGAGATTGACTTTAAGCAGTTCTTTCAATACTACAGAGTACTTAACTCTAAGTTTTTGGCCGAGAAGATTGGCATGAACCCTACACTGCTTTCACAATATGTACAAGGTCGAAAAAAGCCATCTGAAACACAAACAGAGAAGATATTATCGGGCATTCATCAGATAGGACAAGAACTATCGGAGATTAATTTGATTCACAGATAAATACTGATAGTCTCACTCCAAGTGAGACTATCAGTATCGCAATCTTCTACCACTTCATCGTCATTTTTTTGCCTTTCCCCAACGTAACACTCTTTTGCTGATCTCCGCAAATCAAAGTAGTTGAGCCCCCGTTTTTAGAAGTTACCGTTACATTCTTTAGCGTCCTATTTTCCCAATCCATGGCTATTTCAAAGCCTCCGCGGGCACAAATGCCTTTGACCGAACCTTCGGGCCATGCATCGGGCAAAGCGGGCAACAGATGGATTTCCTTGTCGGTCGACTGTACCAACATCTCGGCCACTGCAGCTGCCCCTCCAAAGTTACCATCGATCTGGAAAGGCGGATGGGCATCAAACAGGTTGGGATAAGTCCCCCCGCCCCCATGGTATTTGGTATCCTTGGCCCCATCGGGAGCTACATACCGTAACAGGGTGCGGTACATCAGGTAGGCATGATTGCCATCCAATAGCCGGGCCCACAGGTTGATACGCCATCCTTTTGACCAGCCGGTAGTCTCATCGCCTTTGATCTCCAGGGTCTTTTGACAGGCTTTAGCCAGATCGGGTGTGGTATAAGGCGAAATATCATGCCCGGGATACAGGCCAAACAGATGGGACTGATGGCGGTGGCGCGGATCTTCATCCTCCCAGTCATAGTACCATTCCTGCAGGTTGCCTTTCTTGCCAATTCGATAAGGCAGCATCCGTGAAAGAGCACTTTCCAGCTTTTGACGGAAATCCGCATCCACATTGAGCACTTTGGAAGCCTCCGCCGTTTGGCTTAAACAGGCACGGATCATGGCAAGGTCTGCCGTTCCCCCATATAGGGTGGCCCCATGAAACCCATCCGGTGTGACATACTTGTTCTCAGGAGAAGTGGAAGGACAGGTGATCAGCTTGCCGTTTTTATCTTCCACCATCCACTCGAGACAGAATTGGGCAGCTCCCTTCATCAGTTCATAGGCATGGTTTTTCAAAAAATCTTTATCCTGGGTGTATTGATAATGTTCCCACAAATGGGTGCTTAGCCAGGCGCCTCCCATGTTCCAGCAGGCCCACATGGGTTCATTGGTGCCGTTGCCCACCGGGTTGCTCATGGCCCAGATATCGCTGTTATGGCATGCCGCCCAGCCGTTGATACCATAAAAGGTGCGGGCGGTTACCTTGCCTGTTTCAGATACATTTTTGATGAAACCAAGCAGGGAATTATGCATCTCCGAAAGGTTGGTATTCTCAGCCAGCCAGTAGTTTTCTTCCACATTGATGTTCATCGTGTAATTGCTTCTCCATGGGGGGTTAACGTAAGGATTCCACAATCCCTGCAAATTGGCAGGCACCCCTGCTGTACGCGAGCTGCTGATCAAAAGGTATCTTCCATACTGAAAATAAAGCACCTCCAGGTTCTTGTCCTCTTTGCCTTCCAGATAGCGCAACAGGCGTTCATTGGTGGGAAGATTGGGAGCGTCGGTCCTGCCAAGGTTTAGGCTTACCCTGTTGAAGAATTTTTGGTAATCCTCCAAATGGGCATTTTTAAGCGATTTAAACGACTTTTTATACGCCTTATCCATTTGACTGGCTGCAATGGCTGCATCGTTCAGGCCGTCCTTGGAAGGGTCTTTATCGAAGCCATTAAAGCTGGTGGCTACCGAAACATAGACAATGGCTTCAGTTCCTCCATTTAGCACCAGCGTGGAATCGGTTGCACTGACTTTGCCCCCGCTATTTTTAATTCTTGCCAGGGTGGAAAACCTCGTACCTCTGTTGTCATCAAAGATGGGCCCTTTGCGGTCATTGCCAATATGGGCGCGCCCACTGATCGAAAGTTTCTCGCCTGAAGTGGATACCTTGTATTTCATCTGGCTGGTAAACTGAAGGTTGAAATTCAAAGTCCCTTTCTTGCTGCTGGTAAGTTTAATGACCATCACCTTATCGGGATAAGAGATAAAATATTCACGGGTATACTTTACCCCATTTATCTCATATTCCACTTTGGATACGGCATTGGCGATATTCAGTTCACGGTAATACTTTTGTGCATCGCCCCTGTTGTTAAAATTCAGGAAGAGCGTTCCCAAAGGTGCATACGACTGTGAATCATTTCCCTGAAGTTTACGGTTCAGCTTTTCGGCCAGGGGATAATCTTCATTTTTAAGGGCTTCCCTTACAGCCGGCAGGTTTTTATAGGCATCGGGCCAGCTGTCCGCTTTTACCGGTTCTCCCGACCAAAGGGTGATATCATTCAAAAGGATCTTATCCGAGTTAAGGCCTCCAAATATGGAAGCGCCCATTCGCCCGTTGCCCAGTACCAGCGATTCTTCAAAATACTGCGCCGGCTGATTATACCACAGCGTATTGGCAGATTGGGCAGCGGCAGTGAATCCCCAAAAACATAGCCAGCATAGGCACGAAAGGATTACTGGTATTTTCATTTTTCTCATATAAAGCTTGTATTTAGGTTAGTCTACTTTTATCCGTTTGGTTTCCTTTTGCAGATTACCTGAGGTGACGCTCACAGTAACTGTGCCTTTTTCTGTTCCCGAGCCAAGGATGATCATGGCCTTTCCGTAGAAAAGGTTCACATAGTTGGCCTGAAATGGATCGAACGACTGCGGGTTCCCATTGCCTACACCAGCAACTCGGCCCGGGCCATCTATGGAAATATCGATTTTGTTGTTGGCCAGCGGACATACATTGCCTTCTTTATCCATTGCTTCTACAAGCAGATAGCTTAAGTCCATCCCGTTAGATTGAATTGTCGAGCGATCAGGAGTAAGCCTGATCGCATACGGTTCGCCGGCTGTCCTTAAAACCGATTCACCGATCACTTCCCCTTCCCTGTAAGCCACTGCCTTCAATTCGCCGGGCTGGTAGGTGACATCATTCCACATCAGGCGGAAGCGCTCTATGGACTTTTCAGAAGTAGGCTGTTTACATCTTTTACCCAAAGATTTGCCATTAAGGAACAGTTCGGCGCAGTCGCCATTGGTGTATACAAATACAGGCACATTTTTTACTCCCGCACCTTCCCAGTTCCAGTGAGGCAGGATATGTATGGTCGTCTCTTCAGGTTTCCAGTAGCTCTTGTAAAGGAAGTAGCGATCCTTTGGAATACCGCACAGGTCAACTATTCCAAAGTATGAGCTGCGTGAAGCCTCCTTGTCGGTTAAGCCGTTTCCCTTGGCCCAGTCGTTGGTGTAAGGGGTCGGCTCACCCAGGTAATCAAAGCCTGTCCATACAAATTCACCGGCTATATATTCTTCATCCTGTCCCCACATGAAATCCTCATCGGGAAGGTCGGCCCAGAAAGGCACATTCAGATCGTAGGAGCTTACCTGGGGAACCTTGGAGAAAGCATCCCTTTTTACAGGCAGGGGCAGTTCATAGTAGCCCCGGGTGCTTACCGTAGAGCCCGATTCACTTACAATGACCCCTTTGTTGGGTTCCATCTGACGAGCCATACTGTAGCGGCGCCCGTAATTCCAGCTGTGTACATCATAGAAATCAAAATGACGCAGCAAGGCACTGTTGGTAATGTCGCAGGCCATGGTCACCGGACGCGTTGGATCATACTTGCGCATATAGCTGATCATGGTATTCATGCGGTGGAAGCCGTTGTCGCGGTTAACCTCCACATCGGCCATTTCATTGCCAAAGCTCCAGATAAAGACACTGGGGTGATTGCGGTCGCGCTCTATAAAGTTTTTGATGTTGCGCCGGGCAAATTCATCGAAATCACCCTTTTCGTCAAAGTCCATTTTATGGTCATACTTATCAAAGGCTTCATCGAATACCAGCATGCCCATCTTATCGCACAATTCCAAAAGCTCGGGAGCCGGCATATTGTGGCTGGTACGAATGGCATTGCAGCCCATGGATTTCATGATCTCTATCTGGCGTTCCATGGCCCTGGGATAAAATGCCGCCCCGAGCGGCCCCTGGTCATGGTGCAAACATACCCCTTGTAAACGAACCCTTTTATCATTAAGGTACAGGCCATCGTCGGCTGTCATGCGGATAGTACGAATCCCAAAAGGATTCACAAAACTGTCCACCAGCTGATCTCCCTTATAGATGTTGGTTTTTACAGTATAAAGGACAGGATTTGCAATATCCCAGCGCTGTGGATTACTAAGACCAATGGTAGTTTCTATTTCTTTGGAAGCCCCGGCAGCGATGGGGGCAGTAGCCTCCGCACGTGCAATCTCCACCCCTTTGGGATTGATAATAATATTTTCTACCCTTATCTTTTCCTGAGCACCAGTAGAGTTATTAAACACCGTATTCATCACCCTGACATCGGCATAATTTACCTTTACAACCGGCGTGGTGATCTGGGTGCCCCATACCCCCACATGAACAGGATCTACGATGAGCATCTGCACCTTTCGGTAAATACCTGCCCCGGGATACCAACGACTGTCATGCTGGCGGGTATCGGCATGAACAGCCAAAAAGTTCTTTCCCTTAGGCTGAAGAAATTTGGTAATATCGACATAAAAAGAATTGTAGCCATAATCCCATTTACCGGCCAGTTTACCGTTCACAAACACCTCAGGCATGGCCATCACCCCATCGAAGATCAGGATTACATTTTTACCGGCACCATTTGCCGGGATATCCAGCACACGGCGGTACCAACCCTCCCCTTTCCAGGGAAGCTTCCCCGTGTTTCCGTCTCCATCAACAACGGTTGGCTCACCAATGGCCCAGTCGTGCGGTACGGTTACCTGCTGCCATTTGGAATCATCCAGTTTAATCTGTTCTTCATTGGCAATGTTGCCCTTTGAAAATTTCCAGCCATCATGAAGGGTAATCACTTGTCTGGTCTGTCCAAAAGCATGTGCTAAAGGAAAGAATGCAATTAATAAAAACAGCAGTCTGGTATAGGCTTTTATGTTCATAGGTTGTTGATATAGGTTATTTTACATTTTTATTTCTTATTCCTTGTTTTCATTTTATTGTATGTTTCATTACAAGGGACATTTGCGACTTCGGGGACACATATGTACCTTAGCAAATCTGAAATCGGTGATCGGTGATCGTTAATCGTTAATTTTTTATTTCCTTATTCCTTGTTCGATATTTCTTATTTAAGGTTTATAACCAAAACTGTTTCATTGGCCTCTCCCCCATGGATGGTGGCCGTAAAAACACCGTTAATATAGGTATAATCCTGGATTGGCTTATTATTGACAATCACCTCTGATGGCTCGGAAGGCAAAAGGGCTTTAAACGTGCCCCCGATATTCTTTACTGACATCTCGTTACCATCGGTTGATTTAACAAAGCTGGTTACCTCTCCATCCATCAGGTGCACTTCTATGCGTTTTTTCTTAATGTCAGAAGAAAGAATGGTTTTGGGGGCATTGTATTTATTCACCAGCCCAAGCAATGCTACCCCGTTTTCAATGGGTACGATATTATAATACTCATTATCCATACGGTTAAGGGTAAATTTCTTCTGCTCATTTTTCTGCATCACCGAAAGCTCTCCCGAGTAAAATTCATGCACGGCAAACGACTCTCCCTTAAGACTCTTAATTTCTGAAGGCGAGATGGTGCCTTCCACCTGATCGGCATCCGCAGCGTTAAATACAGCCAAAAGGCCTGCATTACCGGCATAAGAGTAAGCCTTGATGGGTTTAGCATTCTGCAGCTGAAACAGGCAGTCTTCGGTAAGGGTGCATGGTCTGTCAGCGCGGATAATACGTCCATGGGCATCAATCAATGGCCATAGCACATCAAACTTCTGCTTGCCGGGAAGATCTGTCACATACACCGGGCCCCCGCTGATGGCTCGCGCTGCTGCATGAAAAGCGGCATAGGTGTTATCACTTTCAAACATGTCGAAATCCGTATAGACCATCTGCCCAAAGTACAAAGAGTTGTAAAGGGCCATCAGTACATGTGCGGCAGCGCCTCCTTTTTCAAGGGTATAACCCACTCCCCCATCCCTTTCGGGAAAATAATCTTCCACCGTGCGGGCTACGGCACTGCGGCCAAAGTTATAAAAGGCCTCGTTGGTCATATCCATGCAGTTGATCACCGCCCCGCCAAAGTTCTTAAACACCGAAGCGTACAAAGCCTCATGCATCTTTTGGGCCATCAGGTCAATGGGATAGGTGTCCACGCTCATTCTTTCAGTTACCAGTTGATTGTCCACCTTTACAAAGTCAAAGCCTTCACGGACAAAATAACGGTGCCAATCATCATAAAAGGCCTTCAGCGAATCAGAGGTGGGCCTGATAAAACTATAGGTAACAGCTTTTGATGGCACATCCGCCCTTTCGTTTTGTGTCCATGTGAACAATTCTTTCTGGTATCGCTTGCCTAAAGGTGAATCAGGGTTAATGCCATTCCAATACCCATTGTAGGCATGCCATATCCCCACGTATTTTAACTTGTAATCGCTTTTAAGTTTTGAAGTAAGAGGTTTAAATTCATTGGGGAACTTTTCCCTGTTAGGAGTAAAGGCATTCAATTGGTTACCTTGCTGGTCAAACCAACCGTCATCGATCAGCAGCCAGCCCAGCGGGAAGAAGTTATCGGTAAAGGTAGCCACCCCATTCAACAGGTGCTCCTCGTCCAGGTGTTTGCCCATTTCAGAGGAGTTCCAGGTACACCAGCCGATGTATTCCAAAGGTTCAGGATAGGTCTTTTTCTCCCGGATGTTTTCTTCCTTACCCATCATCTTTAACCCTGCCCGGTAAAGGTCCTCAAAGAGCTGATAAGGATCTTTGCCAAAGCCAACAGCCATCATGGGGATATTAGCAGCTTGGGCATCAAGGGTATAGGTAGTCGCCTTACAGCCAAACCTGCCGTTTTCTGATCCCAGGGTGGTACGATACCCATTGCCGCTTAAAGGAATGGCAGCCCCATACATCCCGTCATCGTATTGCCAGTAAAAAAACTGGATGTCCCAGTCGTGCAGCTCCCCCGGAGAAGACACCCCGATGGGCTTTGTCCAGGAGTTCCAGGGCTTGTATCTCCAGATCTCCACCCCTTTGCTAAAGCCAGGCAATTCATCAAAAAAGAAACCTGCAAACTCTTTGCCGCTGCGCCTTTTACTGCCCGTAACAGACAAACGGATACCACTGATGTTATCGCCCTTTTGGGTAATGACCGTCTTAATGGCTGGCGCATGATCAAAGCGATAGATAAATGCATCGTTTTTTTCCTGCACTTTGGTTACCTCGCCCGGCTTGTTTTCAAGCATCGGCTTTCCCCCTGTCAACCGGATCTTTCCCCCATAAACAATCTCAAGTCCTTTACCCGATGTCTTTGCAGAGAGTCTGGACTGAGCCCTGCCTGCCAATTGAAACATCAGAAGCATTGTTACTGCCAGTAGGAAAACCTTTGTATGTAGAAAAGTAAATTTCATAGTGCAATACAATTTCTATTTTGCAAATCACCTATTATTACTTTTTTTTACAAGGTAATTATTGATGGCGAAATTTCCAATTATTCCTTGATTTATTTTGTTCAGAATATAAATAATACCCGGTATCTGGTTCAATTAGACAATTAATTTCCAGCCGTTGCCGGATAGGTTTATTTTGCCACCTTAATTCTAATCACTGAAAACGAATAAGGCTCCATTGTGGCCGTAAGGGTCTTACCCTTTAATGCTAATTCCTTTTCCTGCGGGTATACATTTTGGGGCTTATCCAGTGAGTTGACCTCCTCCAGGTTACTGCTTTTTAAAACTGTGACCATGGCTCTTGGATGAAACTTCTTTTTAGAATCCAGATTAACCGTTTGCTGCTGAAGTTTATCGGTAGAGTTCACCATTTTAAGAATCACCTCCTGGGTTTTCTCATCAAAAGCTGCCGAGCCGTACAACCCGTTCTGACCTGTTAAGGGCTTTCCATCGGATAGCATGGACAATACCTGGGTGCCTTTGTTGTTGGAATACAGTTTCTGCACATAGTAATTGGCCGTTCCAAAAGAGCGAAGGTTATCAAACCAGATCAAATCAGGGGTCCACTGCCAGCCATCCACATGGGCAAACAGGGGGGCATAGGAGCAAAGGGATACCACATCGGCATTGCGCTCCAGGCCCGTCATAAAGGCCGCCTCGGATAAGGCGCACTTCCAGGTGTTCTGATTGTCGGGACTGGTGGTGTATTTGCTTTGAGCGGCATACTCTCCGGCAAAAATCTTATAGCCCTTACGGTCATAGTTGTCATAGCGGGTGGCATTTTGAAAGAACCATTCGGGGTTGGCATAGTAATGTTCATCCACAATCTCCGCTTTCAGCTGTTTTAATTCTTTGGAGGCATAATCAAAGAACTTGCCATCGGGTGAAGGCCCCGCGCCTGTTACTACCGTAATGTGAGGATATCTTTCCTTGATGGCTCTTGTAAAGGCCATATAGCGCTCGATATACTGTGCTCCCCACTGTTCGTTGCCAACGCCTATCATCTTAAGTTTAAAAGGAGAAGGGTGTCCCATATCGGCACGCAGTTTTCCCCATTTGGTATCTGCCCCGCCGTTGGCAAACTCAATCAAATCGAGGGCATCCTGTATGTAAGGGTCCAGTTGATCCATCGGCACCACTTCCGCGGTGTTGAACTGGCAGGCCATCCCGCAGCTTAGAATGGGCAGCGGCTCTGCTCCAATATCTTCTGAAAGCTGGAAATATTCATAAAAGCCCAGTCCAAAGCTCTGGAAGTAATCAGGCGCCGGGCGATGTTTGAATTCCGTGTTCCAGCGGTTCACCATAACCTGGCGATCCTCCACCTTGCCAACGGTCTTTTTCCACTGGTAACGGTTGGCCAGATCGCGCCCTTCAACGATGCATCCCCCGGGAAATCTTACAAAGCCTGGTTTTAGATCAGCCAGCAGTTGCACCAGGTCGGCACGAAGGCCTCCGGGGCGGTTCTTCCAGGTATCGCCGGGAAACAGGGAAATCATATCCACATCCACCGCCCCTGTGCCTTCCAGCCAAAGGGTAAGTTTTCCTTTGGGCTCGCTGGCATTGGCTGTTAAATCGACCGTGTAGCGCTTCCATTCTTTGGAATCAGGCATAAGAGTGCCCGAGCCGATCACCTCCCCCTTGGCGTTGCTCAGCTCAAGGACCATCTTTAGCGGACTGCCCTGATAGCTTCTTGCCAAAACGGAGAAATGATACGTCATCCCCTGTTTGATTCCCATGCCTCGAAAACCGGCATTCATCAAACCTATCCTTTCCTGGTCATTGGTGCGGGTAATACGTAAATAGCGGGGATTGGCTGCATTGGCTTCTCCCCTGTTAAGAATAAGAAAGCCTTCGGTAGTATCTTTCTTCAATATCTTCCATCCCATCAGTGGCTGAAAGAATTCGAAGGAGCGGTTTTTTACCATTTCGGCATACAATCCCCCATCGGCCGCCATATTGATGTCTTCAAAAAAGATGCCCCACATGGTGGACTGAATGGCTGCCTTGGGCTGATCAACTTTTACACTGACAGCGGCGGATGGTTGTGCCTGCAATTGCATGGAGCACAAAAGGCCGGCAACAAGAAGCAAAGAATAGATACTTTTAATTTTCATACTGAATGACTTTATAAGTGCGGTGTTGTATTTTCAAAATAAAATTAAAGAGACTGATCCAAAATGCGCAAACAATCCGATCAGTCTCTTTTGTATAAGTGCCTTTTTTACTGTTATTTCCTGACGATCACTTGCTGGCCTGAATACTTCACTTCTTTGGCTTCTTTGGCAGGTTCAATGCCAATACCGTTTTTGGCGCTTACCCATACAACGCGAAAGGTGCGCTCTTTAAGCATCCCGGGGAAATCACCCTTGCGATCCTTCAGGGTCAGGGTCTTGTTGGCTTCGTTCCAGTCCATGGCAATGGTGGCATACTGTCCCTTCTCATAATTGTAGGTATCGTTTTCATCTTCATACAGTACAAATGAAGCATCGGCCCCTGTATAAACACGGATTTCTATAGGATCAGCCACTTTTTCTGTTGCATACTGCAAATAAGGTCCCATCGGCACAATCGATCCGGCCTTGATGTAAAGCGGAAGCGTTTCAATAGGAGCAGCGGCATCAATGGTCTGGCCTCCCTGGATCAGTTTGCCGGTCCAGAAGTCATACCAGCTGTTGGCTTTTGGCAGATATACCTTTCTTGTCTTTTTGATGTCCTTGCTGTTGGGAAGACTGTACATGCGCTGGGTAACAGGGCTTACCATGAATGCCGGTCCAAACATGTACTGGTCAGGAATGGACTGAATGCCGGCATCGTTTCTGAAGTCAAAAGCCAGGGAGCGCATGATGGTATAGCCTTCACTGGTCACTTTCCAGGAAAGGGAATAGATATAAGGCATGAGGCGATAACGCAGGTTATCGTATTTTAAAAGGATATCTTTCATCGGGGCATCCCAGTTATCGGAGAACATCGCCCTTTCGCCCTTGCCGTGGATGCGGAATACAGGACTGAATGCGCCAAACTGGAACCAACGGGTAAACAGCTCACGGTTAACGGGCAATTTCCAGTCAGGAGCGTTCCAGTGATAGTGGTAACCGCCGATGTCCGAGGTCCAGAAAGGAATACCCGATGCGCAGGCATTGATTCCCTGGGGCACCTGGCTCTTGAAGGCTCTCCAGGTACAGGTGATATCCGATGACCACAGGGTAGCGGAATTGCGCTGCATACCGGCAAAGGCCTGGCGAATCAGGAAAAAGGGCCTTTTATTGGGAATATCCCTGCGCCAGTGGGTATACAACCCTTCGGAGTGCATCAGTGAGTAGGTGTTCATGTAGTCAATGCCGCGACCGATTGCAAAATGACTTTTCCTTCTTGCATCCAGATCGTTTCCATTATCAGGTTCGCACTGGTCTACCCACCAGGCATCCCAGTTGTAACGCCCGATCAGACTGTCATGGGCTTGTTTCCAGTATAAATCACGCGCCTGCGGGCTGTGGGCATCGTAATACTGGTCCAGGGTATGGGTCATCACATTGTCCCAGCGGATGTCGGTCATCGCTCCTGCATGGGACATCTGGTCATAGGTTTTGGTACCTTTTGCCATTACAGGCCAGATGGATATCATGGCATGGATATTGGCCTTGTGCAGTTCCTCCACCATGGCCTTTGGATCGGGATACCTTTCAGGCCACATCACATGAGAGCCGATCACGTTGGGTTCCCAATAAAACCAGTCCTGCACGATACAATCCACCGGGATGTTGTTATTGCGGTAGTTGTCTTTTACCGACAAAACCTCTGCCTGTGATTTATACCTGTCCTGCGACTGGAAAAGCCCAAAAGCCCACTTGGGAAACATGGGGGCATTGCCGGTGGCATTGCGCAACGAAGCAATGACGGAATCAAAATCAGGGCCATAAATGAAATAGTAATCCACCATGGTTCCGCTTTCTGAAACATATTTGTATTTTGTATTACCGTCTTCAGCACCCAAAAAGCTGGAAGACGAATAATTGTCCCAGAAAAGACCATATCCCTTGGTTGACAACATCACGGGAATGGCGCCGGTCATGTATTTGATGGTCATATCCTGGTTTCTTCCCTTGTAATTAATGGACAGGGTATCTTCCGGATGACATCCCATGCCGTAAAGGGCCTCATCGGCCGGTGACATAAACTGCGTGGTGCAGGTGTAACAGTCGATGCCCGCAATGCTGGTTTCTGTCATGGTCTTGTTTTGTGATTCATCTTCGGCCAGGATCACCTGATCCTTTAAATCGGTATACTTTACGGCATTGGTCAGTTTGCTTACCACCACTTTCATCTTTGAAGTAGTCATCACCACCTCCCTGTCATTTTCAGTGACCGAAAAACCCGGGGCAGCTTTCCAATCATTGGTAATTACCAGCGATGGCTTATCCATAAAAGTTGGCAGTACAGTATATTTTACTTCCACCATATTGTCAAAGCAAACCTTCACTTTCATCAGTCCTTTGTCCAGTGTGAAGGAAATCCCGTCACTGTCCTTTTTAAATGACATCACCTTTGCCTGGACTGATGTAGTGAGCATCAAAAGAGCCAAGGCAATCATAGTTAGTTTAAAATGTTTCATCCTATAATATTTAAAAGAATACAAATCATTCATCTCAAAAGCCATTTACAAATGGCTATAAATGTTTTAAAGACACTTTTTAAAAGTAAAAATACGCTTTACTTTAAGCAGCGTAAATGTAAAAACTTTCTCTTGGACTCTTTGCTTCAATAAAAAACAAAAGCTATCACAAAACCATCATTAATGATATTAATAGCTCACATGATTCTTTCCTTTGCCGTTCACTAAAGTGAACGGCAAAGGATATTGCTTCGAATAAATATTACTGCTAATTCGAAGCAATATCCTTTGCCGTTGGCTTCAGCCAACGGACTTTTGCAATTACATCGCTATTCTTTTTTCAATTTGCCGGATCCATTCCCTGGCCATCAGTTCATGGCCGGCCACGGTGGGATGCACCCCATCCCATATCCAGTAAGAAGCGGGCGCTTTTTTAATGGCCTTATCAAATACCTCCTGGAAGGGCACAAAAATGGCATCGTATTCCTGTGCAAGCTTTCTGACAACAGCCTGTCGTTTGGCAATATCCGCCCGGTAACGGTCCCAGTTGTCCTTTACATTGCCAACAGGCAGGATAAAAGGTTCGCAAAGGACAAACATTATTTCAGGCAGGGCCGTTTTGGCCTGATCCAAAAGCTGGCGGTATACCTTTTCATATTCTTCCACCGGCACCACGGGCTTCCAGTCAAACAACACGGAAGTGGAATCATTCACCCCCACCAAAATGCTCAAAAGGTTGGGCTTCAAATCCAGCGTATCGCTTTGCCAGCGGGCCGCTAAATCAATCACCTTATTGCCGCTGATGGCACGGTTAAAAAAATGAAGGTCTTTTTCAGGGTATTCCGCTCCCCAGCGACTGGCCACCGAGAACTGGTAACCATGGCCCATCACGTGGTTGGGATCTGTATTCCTGCCCCGGTTACCATCTGTTATCGAATCGCCCTGGAAAAGGATTACACTGCCCCTTGCCAGTTTCAGCTTTTTCTTTTTTTCTCTGGCAGCATTAACTGCCAGAGAAGGAAGGCAAAGGGTAGCTATGCCGCTTAAGGCCATTCCCCTGATAAAACTACGTCTAGTATTTTTCATATCTTTTGGCTTACCAGAATTGTTGAAAGTCGAAACGTTTACATTGCAACTAATCACGAGAACAAAAATATGTTATACAAATTGATTATTTCCAATGATCTGCTCAAAGCTGCCACTTTTATTTTTACTTCTAAAGAAAATTAAAGAGATAATGGATCAGGCAACTTATAAAACCCAACAGTTATTCAATTTATCGATATCTTATTTCTTTTCTGTACGCCTTATTCTTATTTCCGGCAACTCAATACCCACTCAATATACAGTCAATACCCTCTCTTGAGTTTACGGGTACATTACGGGTAGGTTACGGGTAGATAATGGGTACATTACGGGTTCATCAACCCATAATCTACCCGTAATGTACCCATTATCTACCCCTATCGTCTTGAGCGGGTATTGAGCAGGTATTGACCGTATATTGAGCAAATAGAAAACTTTAAAATAAGGTTTGCAAACAGGCCCTGGGCTAGTGATGTTATGCATTTGTCTTCTGGACTTTAAGGCAAAAGTGGCATGTTTTTGAATGGTTGAAACCGCACAGAACCATCAGATTGGGCAATGATTTGCGGTTATTTCACAATTAAAAGGCTTGTCACGCAACTATTTTTTACACTTCTTCATCTAATTGTAAAACTGGATAAAGACAGGATATTTAAAACAGGGGCAGAAGTTAGATTTCATCGCTCAAAGTAGAATTAATTGAATTAAATTTGGGTGATCAGAATCATCAAAGGAATTGGAAGATTTTAAGTCGATAATATCCGATTGTATTGCCGGGAGCCGGAAAGCTCAGGCAAGGCTATATCATCACTTTGCCCCGAAAATGTACGGGGTGTGCCTGCGTTATGCCAAGGATGCAACCGAAGCGGAGGATAATTTACAGGAAGGGTTTATCAAGGTCTTTGCCAATTTGAAGTCGTTTCGCCAGGAGGGTTCTTTCGAAGGATGGATACGGCGCATCATGATCAACGTGTCGCTGGAAAAGCTGAGAAAGCAGCACCTGATGTACCCGGTGGAGGATGTGGCCGTGTATGATTCGGTCAACTTCTCGGATGATGTGATAGCGCGCATCTCGGCGGACGACCTGTTAAAACTGATCCAGCAGTTGCCCCCGCGTTACCGGCTGGTATTTAACCTTTATGTGATCGACGGGATGTCGCACCAGGAAATTGCAAAGGAAATGTCGATCACCCAAGGGACCTCTAAGTCGAACCTGGCGCGTGCCAGGGAAATAATGAAAAAGAAAGTTCAGTTGAACTTTGGTGATAACCCCGCCGGCCTTACGGAAACCAAAACGGAAGACAAGTCGCCGGACGTGCGGGTACTTAATGGGCGGGCAGGAAATGCCCAAAACAATTATACGGCATGATGAATGACAAAAACATAGATGATTTGTTTC
>DATGYU010000267.1:0-2672 GCA_035297625.1 Prolixibacteraceae bacterium | reverse complement strand
ATAATGACCGTTGATGACAAATTTGATATGGCCTTTTTTTAACTGGGCCAGCAGGTTCTTGTCAGCATTATCCTTTCCTTCCAATGGCAAATAGGTTCCTTCATCCCATATTTCTACCATCCCGGCGCCATAGTTACCCTGGGGTATTTCACCATAAAATTCACCATACGGTAAAGGGTGATCTTCCACCATCACTGCCAGGCGCCGGTCTCCCGGTACCATGGAAGGACCTTTGGGTATAGCCCAGCTTTTTAATACGCCTTCCATTTCCAACCTGAAATCATAATGCAGGTGAGAGGCATCGTGGCGATGAACTACAAAGGTGGGTACCGACTGCCGCACTTTAGCTTCGGAGTCAGGTTCGGGGGTAGACTTAAAGTCTCTCTTTTTCTTATATGTTTCAAGGCTCATAACTTAAGAAATTTTTGATTTGGACAAACTTGCCTTCAATTGTTCCATCAAATCCTGCGTATGTGTTTCCACAGGTTTGAGTTTGCGTACCTTGCCTTTTTTGCCTGAGGCTCTAGCTTTGATGACCTTTAGAAGCTCGTCGGTATACTCATCTTTGTATCTTTCAATATGGAATGAGGTCGAGTACTGATCGATCAGCGACATGGCCATTTTTAGTTCATCAGGCTTTACCTGTGACTTGGGGGGTAAGGTCAAATCCTGGGCATTCCTGATTTCCTGTGCAAACCTGATTTTGCTTAAAACAAGAATGTCGCCCATAGGCTTGAGTACCGCCAGGGTTTCCGTGGTCCTAAGTACAAATTGAGATACTCCCACCTTGCCCGATTTGCTTAATGCCTCCCGCAGCAGGGCATAGGCTTTGGCCCCTTGTTTTTCCGGTACCACGTAATAGCTGTTCTCATAGAAGATGGTATCTATCTCATCAGCATCCACAAACTGATTGACCTCTATGATCTTACTTTTCTCAGGGGCAGCTTCTTCAAAATCTTCGTCTTCCAGCATAATATATTCCCCGTCAAGGTTGTAGGCCTTGGCTATGTTTTCCCAGCCGATCTCCTGGCCGGTATTTTCATTGACACGTTTAAAATGAACTCTGGCCATGTCCCTGCGATCAACCATATCCAGGTCAAGCGTACTTTGCTCTGTGGCACTGTATAATTTTACAGGAATATTCACAAGGCCAAAACTTATTGCTCCTTTCCAGATCGATTTCATAGCTATGTTGTTTTTAAGTATTGTACAATATTTATTGTCGTACGTAAAGGATTGGAATTAGTGATCAGTGTTCAGTGATCAGTGATCAGTGTTCAGTATTCAGAGCGTCATCCTGGCCTGAATAGATTTCAGGATTGTTTCAGGCCCCCATTGATCAGTGGTCAGTTGCCAGTAGTCAGTTGCCATCGTATACTGAATACTGAACACTGAACACTGAACACTGGTCACTACCAACTCTCAATAACAGGGCGGTTACCCATGAAAATGTTTGTTGGTAATATTCTCGTTTTCCAGTATTCTTAACAATACTCTTTCCTCGGCTGTATATCTGTCGCCATTAATGGCCGTGGTATCATCAAGTTCATGGATATAGTCATCCAGTTTTTGGTCTTTATAAAGGCTCAGGATGATAGGATGGATATAATATTTTTTGCATACCGATCTTGTATTTCCCAGCTGTTTGGCAACAAGATCAATTACGGCGGGTATCTTTCTGTTCATTTCCGCCTCACTTTCAAATCCGCCCAATTCCTTGAATCCAAGCAATGCATGTATGCTACCGGCCCAGGTACGGAAGTCTTTTGCCGTGAACTCTCCTTCGGATATCTCTTTAATATAGTTGTTTACTTCCCCTGAGTCAATCTTCTTTATATTGCCGGATTCATCGTAATATTCAAAAAGTTCCTTTCCTGGTATTTCCTTGCAGCCCCTGATAATGTTGGCCAGTCGCCGGCTTGCCAGGGTGATATTATGACGAACGCCTTTTTTTCCGATGAAAGAAAGCTGAAGTTTGGTACCGTCTATTTTTACATGCCTGTTCTTTAGGGTAGTCAGGCCAAAGGAGCCATATAGTTTCTCGTAGGAAGCATTTCCTACCCTAATATTTATTCTCTCCAGCAAGCTCACCATTGCTGCCAGTACCTTCCTTTGCGGAAATCCGGGCAGGGCCAGATCTTTTTCCACACGCTCACGGATCATAGGCAGTCGATTGCCAAATTCCTTCAGACGGTAAAACTTCGTCTGATTACGAATAGCAATCCACAAAGGATGATAACGGTATTGTTTCCTGTTAAGCTGGTCGTAGCCCGTTGCCTGCAGATGTCCGTTTTTAAGCTTGCAGATCCACACCTTTTCCCAGGCTGGTGGCAGTACCAGGCTCTTTATCCGTTCCAGTTCTTTCTTATTTTGAAGGATGTTATTTCCATCCATATAATAAAATCCCTGCTCATTCCTGTGCCGGGAATAGCCAGGCTGATCATCAAAAATATATACAAGTCCTACAGCCGAGGCACTGTCAACGGCATTGGTTATCTCTTCAGGAACTATCTCTAAGACTTCCAGAATACTTTCTCTTGTATCAATCATTCTTTATCGTTCTTTAGTAAATAATTCAAATAGCCGGCTTCCGGCAGCTGCCTGCTGACCACTGATCACTGCCTGCTGATCACTGATCACTGCCTACTGACCACTGTTTTCTATCCGTTTAT
>DATGYU010000266.1:0-9310 GCA_035297625.1 Prolixibacteraceae bacterium | reverse complement strand
GGCCATTAGCCATTACAGGAATTTATTCTTTTCAAATTATTGGTTATCTTGTACCCATCTATTTTATTAACCATTCAACCAATACCTATGATGCGTTCACATTCAATTCAACCACTGCTGTTTATCCTGATGCTGGCTTTTTCATTTTCGTGCCAGTCACCCAAACCTAAAAATGAAGGATGGATCCAACTGTTTAACGGCAAGGATCTTAACGACTGGAATGTCAAGATCACCGGTTTTCCATTGAATGAAAATTATGGCAACACCTTCAGGGTAGAAGACAGTTTATTGAAAGTAAGGTATGATCAGTATGAAAAATTTGACGGTCATTTTGGTCACTTGTTTTATAAAACCCCTTATTCGCATTACCGCCTAAGGGTTGAATACCGTTTTGTGGGTGAACAAGTGCCCGGAGGAGCTGAATGGGCTTTGCGCAACAGCGGGATCATGATTCACGGCCAAAGACCGGAAACCATGGATTTGAACCAGGATTTCCCGGTATCCATTGAAGTTCAGTTGCTGGGAGGAAATGGGAAGGATGAACGTTCGACCATGAATGTATGTACGCCCGGAACCAATATTGTGATGAACGATTCCTTGTGGACGCAGCATTGTACCAATTCTAAATCCAAAACCTATCACGGGGAGCAATGGGTGAAAGTGGAGGTGGAAGTACAGGGGGATTCTATTATCCGCCATTTTGTTGACGGGCAAAACGTACTGGAATACTCCAAACCCCAGTTGGATGAGCGTGATCCAAGTTTTGTAAAGCTGGTCCCTGCCGATAAAAATATTATGCTCTGCAAAGGAACCATTTCCTTGCAATCGGAAAGTCATCCCATTGATTTCAGAAAGGTGGAACTGCTGAACCTTGGGGACGATTGTAACTAAAGGTAATTTAGTTTATCTTTCCATCTTTAAAGAGGAATGGGCCATTGCTTGAAAATAGTTTTAAATAATAGATTAAATTTGCCCTTCCTGTAAATTAGTTTTAACAACAGGTTTTCGATTTACAACCATCAGAAAGAAATAGAAAAATGAAACGGGATAAAATAGTAATCGGTATTTCACAAGGTGATATCAATGGTATTGGATATGAGGTAATTATTAAAACATTGATGGAGCCGCGTATTCTTGAGATGTGTACTCCCATTGTTTACGGTTCTCCAAAAGTGGCGGCCTATCATAAGAAGGCTTTAAACATTGAAACTTTCAATTTCAATCATATCCGCACGGCCAGTGAGGCCGATTCGCGCAAGGCCAATATCATCAATTGCATGGATGATAACGTCAGGGTAGAGCTGGGAAAATCAAGCGAGATGGCCGGCGAGGCTTCCTACCTTGCTTTGGAAAAGGCGGTTGAAGACCTAAAAAACGGGGAAATTGATGCTTTGATTACCGCCCCCATCAATAAAGACAATATACAATCAGAGAAGTTTCATTTCCCGGGGCACACGGAATATCTGGCCGAGCAGTTTAAGACCCGCGATTATGTGATGCTCATGGTCAGTGAATCAATGAAAGTAGGGGTGGTAGTGGGACATACGCCCATTTCCGAAGTTCCTTCAAAAATTACCAAGGGGGCCATTTTAAATAAACTGCGCATTATCAACCAGTCGCTCGAAAAGGATTTCTTTATCAAACGTCCCCGTATTGCCGTGTTGGGCTTAAATCCTCATGCAGGCGACAACGGGCTGCTGGGAAGGGAAGAATTGGACATCATAGCCCCTGCCATTCAGCGGGCCAAAGATGAAGGCATTATTGCCATTGGGCCATACCCAGCCGATGGCTTTTTCGGATCGGGCGATTTCGTCAAATTCGACGCCATATTGGCCATGTATCATGACCAGGGGCTTATCCCTTTTAAGATGGCCTCATTTGACCGGGGGGTAAATTATACAGCCGGCTTGCCCATTATCCGCACCTCGCCTGCACATGGGACGGCTTTCGATATCGCAGGAGAAGATAAAGCCTCGCCTGATTCGTTCCGTGAAGCATTGTATTTGGCCATAGATATTCAAAAAAACCGTGCCTTATACAAGGAAATTACTAAAAACCCGTTAAAGAAATACGAGATCAACCAGGGACAGGCGGATGAATCCATTGATTTTGAAGCCCTGGAAGAAGGAATTTAATTAACTCGGGATGACAGGAATAGGAATCTGGTAATCTGGACAATAGTGAATCGTAAAAAGGCTGCTGGCTACTGGCTACCGGCAAAAACTGGTAGCCAGAGGCTAGAAGCCGTAGCTGGAATCTTACATTAATTATTTAACCATAGTGTATGTACGAATATATTAAAGGGACGGTCGTGTCCCTGAAGCCCTCGCATTTGGTGATTGAGGCTAATTCCGTAGGTTATTCAGTTAATATTTCTCTTCATACCTATACGGAACTTCATGGAAAAGAAAACATCAAGCTTTTTATCCATCAGGTCATCCGTGAAGATGCTCATGTACTGTACGGTTTTTATTCAGAAAGTGAACGTGAGCTTTTCCGTATGCTGATCTCGGTAAACGGTATCGGGTCGAACACGGCCATTATGATGTTTTCCTCCCTTTCTCCCGATGAGGTGAGCAACGCCATTTTGAATGAAAATGTGAATTTGTTAAAGAGTATAAAGGGCATCGGCATCAAAACAGCTCAGCGCGTAATCATTGATTTAAAGGATAAAGTAGGAAAGTCGCCCGCAAGTGAACAAATTATTAGCTCGCCGGACAATACATTGCGAAATGAAGCGTTATCTGCATTAATAATGCTTGGGTTTGCAAAAAAACCGGCCGAGAAAGAATTGGATAAGATTTTAGCCGCCAATCCAAAACAGTCAGTTGAAAGTGTAATCAAACAAGCGCTAAAGAGCCTTTAATCAGATAAAGTTTTTGGAATTGAAAAAGTACCGCAGAAACATACTTATTCTTATCATTGTGTCTTTTGTTGATGCTTTTGGAGGAAATCTCACAGAATCAAAAACAACCTTAAGTAGTTTCAATGAACTGACCGCCACTAAACAGTCGGCTGATACTGTCAGAATTGATACCACAGGGGTGCTTCCCTACAATTTTAAGGATGAACCCGAATTTGCTTATCCTGATAAGAAAGACAGTGCAAAGCTATATTTGCAAAAACCTTCCAACATTCGTACTGACGTGGAGTATGACCCGGTAAGCGGAGAGTACATCTTTACAGAAAAGGTAGGGGACCTGGAATACAGGTTGCCCAAGACCATGACGCGAAAAGAATTTGAGAAATACGATTTCGAACAGGCGGTACAGAACTACTGGCGCAACCAAACCCAGATTAAGGCCATTGAAGATAAAGGAGGATTGATTCCCAAGCTGACCATTGGCGGGGAAGCCTTCAGTAAAATATTTGGCAGCAATACCATTGATATTCGACCCCAGGGGTTTGTCGAGGTAAGTTTTGGCTACCAGATGAATGCCACCCAGAACCCTGCCATCCCGGAACGGCTTCGTAAAGTGCCCAGCTTTGACTTTAAGCAAAAGATCCAGATGAATGTGACCGGTAAGATTGGCGACCGCATGGAAATGAGGGTCAATTACAATACCGAGGCCACCTTCGATTATGAGAATAAGATGAACCTGGGCTATACCGGGGATGAGGACCAGATTGTCAAAAAGATTGAAGCGGGTAACGTTTCCCTGCCCCTTAACGGATCACTCATCACGGGAGGATCCAATCTTTTCGGGGTAAAAACCGAATTGCAGTTTGGCAAATTAAACGTGACAACCATTTTCTCCCAGCACAAGGGGGAGACCCAGGTGATCGAGTCAGAAGGCGGTGCCCAGAAAAAGAGCTTTGAGATTAAGGCCTCCGACTATGATGCCAACCGGCACTTCTTTTTGGCCCAATATTTCCGCGACCATTACGATGAAGCCCTTAAAAACCTTCCCATTGTCCAATCGTCCATCACCATCAACAAAATTGAAGTATGGGTGACCAATAAATCCAGCAACTTTAAAGAGGCACGAAATATTTTGGCATTGATGGACCTTGGAGAACATAAGGCTAACATTTACAATACTTTTCCTCCCTTCCAGGAGACTGCCGGTGCGCAATATCCTGAAAGTGTATACCCTTACAATGAAGCCAACGGTTTGTATGAACAGATGACAACCGTTTACGGGGGAATCAGGCAATCGGATAACATTAATAAAACAATGGCCCCGCTTGCTGCATCCAATTTTAGTGGTGGAAAGGATTTTGAAAAGATCGAACAGGCAAGGTTGTTGAGTGAGTCGGAATATACCATCAATGAGAATTTGGGATATATCTCTTTAAAATCGGCCCTGAATTCGGATGAAGTACTGGCCGTAGCTTTTAACTATACAGCCAATGGCAAGACCTACCAGGTAGGTGAATTTTCCACAGATGGTATTACTGCTCCTCAAACCCTGTTGCTGAAACTTTTGAAAGGTACCAACTTATCCCCAAAGCTGCCTACCTGGAAACTGATGATGAAGAACATTTATGATTTAAATGCCTATCAGCTTACCAAGGATGAGTTTGTGCTGGATATCATGTACCAAAACGACAAGACCGGTAATTTCATCAATTATATTCCGGAAGGTAGAATTAACGGGCATATCCTTTTGAATGTGCTAAACCTGGACAAGCTGAATTCTCAGCTAGACTTAGTGCGTGACGGGGTATTTGACTATGTGGAAGGGATAACGGTAAATTCTTCAACGGGTAAAATTATCTTCCCGGTACTGGAGCCCTTTGGTAAAAATCTGGGTGATTCTATTATTGAAAACCCCGGCGATTCAACCCTGGTTAAAAAGTATGGCTATTTCTCATTGTATAACAATACCAAAACGGTGGCCGAGCAGGATGCCGAGCACAATAAGTTCATCTTAAAAGGTTCGTACAAAGGATCGTCCAGTTCTGAGATCATGGCCTCCTCGCAAAACCTTGCCCGCGGATCGGTGAAGGTGACTACCGGGGGTCGTACCCTTGTTGAGAATGTGGATTACACGGTGGATTATGCTTCGGGAATTGTAAAAATCATTAATACCGGTTTGCTTGAATCCGGCTCGCCCATCCAGGTGTCAACCGAAAGCCAGGATTTATTCAGCATGCAGCGTAAGACCCTAATTGGGGCCCATGCCAATTATGCCATCAGCGATCGGTTTAACCTGGGCGCCACAGTGATGCATATGCAGGAAAGGCCACTGACCCAAAAGGTGAATTATGGCGATGACCCTATCTCAAATACCATCCTTGGGATGGATGCATCCTATTCCAATGAATCGATGTTCTTGACAAAGCTGGTGGATAAATTACCTTTTTATTCTACCAAAGCGCCCTCCTCCATAGCCTTTGACGGTGAAATAGCCCAGTTGATTCCCGGCCATTCAAAGGTGATCAATAAAAGCGGAACGGTGTATATTGATGATTTTGAAGCTACCAAGACTTCCATTGACCTGAAGCTGCGTTCATCATGGGCACTGGCCAGTACTCCGCAATTGCAGCCTGACCTGTTCCCGGAAGCAGAGACGAACGGCAGCCTGACGTATGGGGCCAACAGGGCCAAGCTGGCATGGTATGAAATAGATCCGCTGTTTTTAAGAAACAATTCCATTACTCCAGATTATATTAAGAATAGTAAGGAACAGTCCAATGACCTGGTGCGCGAAGTCTATGAAAAGGAAATCTTCCCGGATAGGGAAACACCCGTAGGCCAGCCTACCAATATTCCTACTTTCGACCTTGCCTACTATCCTTCAGAAAGAGGACCTTATAACTTCGACACCAGATTAAATGCGGACGGGTCATTACAAAACCCTGCATCCCGGTGGGGAGGTATTATGCGCCGCATTGAAACCAGCGATTTCGAGGCTGCCAACATTGAGTTCATTGAATTTTGGGTAATGGACCCTTTTGTCAATGATTCCTTGCAGACGGCAAAAGGCGGGGATTTGTACTTCAACCTTGGGGATGTTTCTGAAGACATATTGAAAGATTCGCGCAAGTCGTTTGAAAATGGTTTGCCAACCACTGCAGAACCTACCAATGTGGATACCACCATTTGGGGGCGTGTCTCCACCCAGCAGTCGCTGGTTAGGGAATTTGACAATAATATTGAAAGCCGGCGTTACCAGGATATCGGGCTGGACGGGTTAAATGATGCCGACGAAGCTACTAAATTCAGTAGTTACCTGGATGCAGTGAAAGCGATCGTAAATCCTGATACCATCAATTCATTTTTAAGAGACCCCTCAGGCGACGATTTCCATTATTACCGCGGCAGGGATTACGATAAGGAAAGGCTGGGGATACTGGAACGCTATAAAAATTATAACGGGCCGGAAGGAAACTCCCGCACCGCAGAGATGTCACCTGAACCTTATTCCACAACGGCTTCTTCCATTCCTGATATGGAAGATATTAACGGTGACAATACCCTGAACGAATATGAAAAATATTACCAGTACCGGATCAGTGTTCGTCGTGAAGATATGGTGGTAGGTAAAAATTTCATTGCTGATATGAAGGTAGGTCGTGCACCTTTAAAAAAGGGGGGGACCTCAAATGTTAAATGGTATCAGTTTAAAATACCGGTAAAAAGTCCAAATGCCGGTGTTTTTGGTTCTATCAGCGATTTTAAGTCTATCCGCTTTATGAGATTGTTCATGAGGGGATTCTCTGATTCTACCATTCTTCGCTTTGCCACCTTTGACCTTGTAAGGTCAGAATGGCGCAGGTATACCAAGGACATCAACGGAGGTATCAGTACTGTTTCACCGGACACCCAATTCGACATCTCGGCCGTCAATATTGAAGAAAATTCAAACCGTCAACCGGTGAATTATGTATTGCCTCCGGGTATTGACCGTGTGATTGACCCTGCCAATCCACAGCTGCGTCAGTTGAATGAGCAGTCACTTGTGCTGCGTGCCATTGATTTGATACCGGGAGACGCCCGTGCTGCCTATAAAAACCTAAACATGGATTTCCGCAATTACAAGCATTTGCAGATGGAAGTTCATGCCGAGGCGATTAAAGGAAGGCCTCTGGATGCAAAGGAGCTTTCATTATTTGTCAGGGTAGGTTCTGATTATTACAATAACTATTACGAATACGAAATTCCATTGACGCCAACGCCTACGGGCAACTATGATGGAGAAAATCAGGAGGCCAGATTAAAGGTGTGGCCAGCTGAGAATAAGATGGACCTTAACCTGGAGGCATTTACCAATTTGAAGCTTAAGCGAAATGATGAGATGAGGCAGGCCGGTTCCACCACTACGCTTACCCAGGAATATATTGCCATGGATGGCGACCGCACCCTTAAGATTAAAGGGAATCCTAATCTGAGCAATGTGGAGGTGATGATGGTCGGTATTCGAAACAACTATGCCGATTCCAAAGATCCAAGAGGTTCTTCTGCAGAAGTCTGGTTGAATGAACTTCGTTTATCTGACTTTGCAGAAGGAGGCGGATGGGCTGCTACCGGAAGGGTTACTGCCCGGCTGGCCGATCTGGGCTCGGTAGTATTTGCCGGAAGGACCCGCAGTGCCGGTTTTGGAAGTATCGATCAGAAAGTGAACCAGCGGGCCATGGATGATTTGACAGAACTGGACATCTCCGCCAACCTTGAAATGGGTAAGTTCTTTCCCGAAAAGGCACAGGTTAAAGTTCCACTGTATGTGGGGTATTCTGAAAGCAGAAGCAATCCCAAATACAACCCCTTGGACCCGGATATAAAAATGAAGGATGCCCTGAATGCCGCCGGTAGCAAAGCGGAAAAAGATTCCATTAAAAGGGTGGCACAGGACCTGGTGACCCGTAAAAGCATCAACCTTACCAATGTTAAGATTGACAAGAGCAGTAAATCAGGAAAACCAAAACTTTATGATCCTACCAACTTCTCGGTCACTTATTCCTATAACGAGATGAACAAGAGAAGCATCAATGTGGAACAAAACCTGGATAAGAACCACCGCGGGATGTTTAGCTATAATTTTAACGGAAGGCCTGAATCAATCGAGCCGTTCAAGAAAACAAAAATGTTGAATAAGCCGGCCTTCAGGTTGATTAAGGATTTCAACTTTGCTTTGAGCCCTGCCCAGTTCTCCTTTAGAACCGATATGTGGAGGCATTACAATGAAATACAGCTGCGCAATATCTCCAATCCCAATATGATTATCCCCAGGACTTTCAACAAGGATTTCATATGGAACAAGTATTACGATTTGCATTATAACCTTACCCGAAGCCTTCAGTTTGACTTCTCTTCCCAGGGAACTGCCCGAATTGATGAGCCGGCAGGAAGAATCAACCGGCACGATGATGATTATGGCTGGAAAAAGGATTCGATAATGCAGAATATATATAACCTGGGACGTCCTACCTTATATCACCATTTGGTCAATGCCACTTATATGACTCCCATCAATAAGTTGCCTTTGCTGGACTGGACTTCCCTTTCGGTCACCTATCGTGGTATGTATGACTGGCAGGCAGGACCTGTAACCAACAAAGAGGTGGTATTGGGAAATACCATAGAAAACTCGCGTCAGGGAACCCTGAACGGACAGTTAAACCTGGTGACCTTATACAATAAAGTAGACTTTTTGAAGGAAATTAACCAGAAATACGGAACCAGTTCAAGGCAGATGCAGCGCCAAAACAAGCCCCGGCAGGGACAGGCCAATCAGCAAAAACAACAGCCGGGTACACAAAAAACTGCTGACGCACCAAAAATTAAGGAAGTGGAATATACCACCGACAATGTGCGTTTAAGGGCCAAAACCCCTAAATCTATATTCCATAAGCTGAAGACAAAAGATGTGGAAGTTACCGCCGTGGATAAAGATGGGGCACCGGTTGCTGGTCAAGTGGCTGTTGTCAATGAAAACAGGGTCACCTTTACTCCTGAAGCCAGCGTCTCCGGGGTACGCTTTGTGGTGAAGGGCAAGATTCAAAAAGATGGGGATCTGGGGAAAAAGCTTATTCAATATACGGCTCGCGCCCTGATGGGGGTAAGAACCATTTCGCTGACCTATGCAATAACTGATGGGACTGTGTTGCCCGGGTTTATGGCCACTCCAAAAGTAATTGGGTTAGGAAGGTATAATCCGGATGACGCGATGTTTGGGAACTTACCCAGTTCTTCCGCTCCCGGACTGCCATTTCTTTTGGGATGGCAGGATGAAGGTTTTGCCCGAAAGGCAGCAGAAAAGGGTTGGATTACCCGTGATACAGCCCTAAACCAGCCTTACGTGATGTCGAAGAGTGAGCAATATAATTTCAGGGCCAATATAGAGCCTATGGCAGATTTGAGAAT
>DATGYU010000265.1:0-17273 GCA_035297625.1 Prolixibacteraceae bacterium | reverse complement strand
GGGGCAAGAAGCCTGGAAAGTTATCATCGTTAAGGGACCTACGCCCCGCTTTGAACTTGGAATTTGGAACTAGGAACTTTAAACTAATAAAAAAGAGCTACAGTATTTAACCTCTGTAACTCTTTGTTTTATCTGTGACCCCGGCAAGACTCGAACCTGCAACCTTCTGATCCGTAGTCAGATGCTCTATCCATTAAGCTACGGGGCCGTCCTTAAAAGCGATGCAAATATAATACTTATCAGTAGAAATACAACTCCCTTGCAAGAGTTTTTTCATCATTCGTACTTATCTATTTTATCTCCGATAAGAACATCCTGATTACTATGAGTTTGTATTTTTAAATTTGTGATTATTTCTTCGGCTCCATGGGCATAAACGACTTCCTGCACCTGTTTTATGAGTGCCATTACCTCATCATAGTGGCCTTCAACCACCGTTTCGAAGGGACAAACGACGTATTTTAATCCTGATTGTTGTATTACTTCAATGGCCCGGTCGACCAATTCGTAGGTTCCAATACTGGCTGATCTGGGTAAAACCTGTATGGCTGCATTAATTTTTTTATCCAACATCTCTTATTATTCCCCTCTCTTGTTCACAAATTTCTTAATTTCATCGACAGTCATACGCTTAACATTCGTAATGATAATATCGGGCCTGATAAAATCACCATATTGGTTACATTCATTGATCACGCTGCTAAACACTCCCTGAAGATCAGACTTAACGGGTAACAGCATTAAAGCGATGGCCATGTTCTTATCAAAAGTTACCTCTTCCAGTTCGCCGTCATTGTGCTTAACAGCATACTCAAGCTCAGTCTGAACCAATTTTTTCTGTACCGGGGAATAATCTGCATTATCATCCCTGCCTATCATTACCACAAAATATCTTAGCTTCTGTCCCCTACCTCCCAGTCCGGTAGAAATATAAACCTGTTGCTCATCCATCAGTGAGCTTTGAAGTACCATCCTGCTTTCCTGAAGGGCCAGAATGCTCCATTCCCTTAATTCTGGATCTGGATTTTTTGCATATTTCTCGATGATACGAAACGCTTCGACCTTTTCAAGTGAAGCAAACAATACCAATAAATTCTTTTTTTCATCCAATGGAACAGATTCATCAAACAAGTCACCCCGATGTTCCATGATCACTTCAGGTGTAAAACCAGGTTTAAGGTCACGTGCATAGTTAAAATACTCCATCTGAAGTTCTATATCGATTTGTTCCTCTAAGACACTAAAATTCTGAGGCAACGAAGAAATCGCATCCTGAATTTTCTTGTATATATTATTTTCTTCCATATGAATGTCTCCTGTTATACAAAAGTAACGCAATCATTCCTGATTTAAACACAATTTCTCCTTTTTGTATGACTTATTTTTGTCAGGCCTTTATTTTAATAAACAAAGATTTTTTTTTGCTAAAACCTATAACAATAAGCATTTATTAATTTTTGGTCTTTAAGCCTGAAAACAATGAGAAATACAATTAATAAAACATTCATGTGTTATAAAAGGTTGTTATTTTTATCTTTTATAGCTTCTTAAAAGCGGCGATAGTATCTTTGGGATTATCAGCGTTGAAGATAAAACTACCCGCAACCAAAATATCAGCACCTTCCCGATAAAGGTTCTCTCCTACCTGGAGATTTACCCCTCCATCCACTTCAATCAGTGTACTGCATTTCTTTTGCAGGATCAGTTCTTTTAGCTGACGCACTTTTCTATAGCTGTTTTCGATAAACTTCTGGCCCCCGAATCCCGGATTTACTGACATAAGCAGAACCATATCCAGGTCTTCTATAATATCAGCAAGCAACGCAACGGGTGTATGCGGATTCAGGCAAACGCTTGCTTTGAGGCCATGTTCTTTCATTAACTGTACCGTCCGATGCAGGTGAATACAGGCTTCATAATGCACTGTAACAGAGGCAGCGCCTGCTTCGGCAAATCGTTCTATATATTGATCCGGATTAACGATCATCAGGTGAACATCCAATGGCTTTTTTGCAATCCGGTGAATATGTTCTACAATTGGCAATCCAAAAGAAATATTAGGGACAAAAACGCCATCCATCACATCGCAATGGATCATATCTGCTTCACTGTTGTTGATCATTTCAATAGCATCGCCCAGATGGTTAAAATCAGCAGCCAGAACAGAGGGGGCAATCAGCTTCATAGGGTATAAATTTTATTCAAAAGTAAGATTTTATCTCATTCGAATAAACAAAGAAAAAAAAAGCTGCCCTTGGCAGCTTTATATCCTTTACAAATAGGACCGTAATAATTTATTGCGGTAATTGTTTCTCATTTTCTTAATAGTCTTTTCCTTGATCTGCCTGACGCGTTCTCTTGTCAGTCCGAATTCTTTGCCAATTTCATCCAAAGTATGCTGTCGCTGACCTGCTAAGCCATAAAAATAGCGAATGACATCAGCTTCACGTTCATCTAGAGTTGACAGAGAACGGTCAATTTCCTTTCTTAGGGAACTTTCCATTAACCTATGATCGGGACTTGGCGAATCCTCATTAAGCATAAGATCATACAGGTTGGTACCCGTATCATCTGCAGCATGAATTGGTGAATCCATTGAAACATGATGGGAGGATACTTTCAGGGCATCTTCCACCACCTCACTGGAAGTCTCCAGCAAAAAAGCCACTTCATCAGGAGTGGGCTCCCTTTGATATTCCTGCTCAAGCTTTGTATAAGTCTTGTTAATTCTTGTGATAGAGCCAATTTTATTCAGTGGCAGTCTCACAATTCTGGCCTGTTCAGCCAATGCCTGAAGGATGGCCTGGCGTATCCACCAAACCCCATAGGATATAAATTTAAAGCCCCGGGTATCATCATAACGCTGAGCAGCCTTGATTAATCCGAGGTTTCCCTCATTGATTAAATCAGGCAGACTAAGTCCTTGGTTCTGATATTGTTTTGCAACTGAAACGACAAATCTTAAATTTGCCTTAATCATTCTCTCCAATGCAACCTTGTCACCCTTTTTAATTCGTTTGGCAAGTTCGACTTCTTCCTCTGCGGTAATTAAATCAACGCGTCCTATCTCATGCAGGTATTTATCCAACGATAATGCTTCCCTATTTGTAACCTGTTTTGCAATTTTTAGTTGTCTCATTTGTTTACCTTTTAAATTAACAACACTTACAAACACCTAAAGTTTAAATAGAATTCCTAGCACAACCCGGAGCCGTAGAATAAAATTTAATTTGGGGGATGTAAAGTAGTTATAAATGAATGATCTGTATAATTTTTTTTAAGAAATTATATGAACTGCATAAATTTTAACGCGAAATGTATTAATTGAACGATGAACGGTCATTTTCACCTTTTAAAAAATGTATATAAAAAGCTAAAATGAAGGCTAAAAATGAATTTTAATTTCCCCTTCATGGAATTTTCTTCTTTTGTTTGTCAGTATTTAAGGATTTAACTATATTTGCCGAATAATTCGAACTGTTACCGATTATCCAAATTATCAATTCCTCAAATCTATTTTTCATTTACTTGACCTTTTGGATATAAACAATCAATCAAAAGTTATGTATGATATTATTGAATTAAGCAGAAAATTACTTCCTGACTTAAAAGAAATCGCAAAAGAACTTGATATTAAAAAGATAGAATCTTATAAAAAACAAGATCTTATTTATAAAATTCTTGATCATCAGGCTATTAAAGCTTCAGAAAAGAAACCTGAAGAAAAGAAATTGAGATCTCCCCGTGATTTAGGTCAGCCAAAACAAGAAGGCTCCGTTCTGAATAAGCTATTTGGATTCAGAAAAGAAGAAAAACGTGCGGAAGCCATTGAAGAACCGATGGTTGAAAAAGCGGAAACAGAAGCTACTCCGGCAACTCCGCCCAGCGAACCAAGAAGAGAAGGGAAAAAAGAATTCCAGATTAAGAAACGTCCAAGAACTGAACATATTAAAGCCGGTTCATCCAACAATAACCAGCAGCAACAGGGGCAGCGACCATTTAACCCCAATCAAAATCAAAATCCCAATCAAAGGCCTCAGCAACAACAAAATCAAAGACCTCAGCCTGCACAACCTCAGCCGGTGAAAGTAAGAGAAGAGATTTTATTTCCTGAAGATGCGATTGATATGGAACCAGAAATGATGGAACCGGAATTGATGGAAGAACAAATCCCTGCTGCCGTTCAGCGTCCAGACGTACGCCCCGAGAGTGTCAGCCCGGAAGAATTTGCTCCGGAACGCCAGGATGATAAAAAAAATGAACCACAGAACCGTAAAAAGTCCTTTGAGAACAATCCCAAATGGGAAAACAGAGAAAATCAGGGACCAAAACAACAAAAAAACCAGGAAAAACCCTACGAGTTCGATGGCATTATCAGCAATACCGGTGTCCTTGAAATTATGGTAGATGGCTACGGATTCTTACGTTCCTCTGATTTTAACTACCTGAATTCACCCGACGATATCTATGTATCGCAATCGCAGATTAAACTTTTCGGACTAAAAACAGGTGATACCATTACCGGAACTATCCGTCCGCCAAAAGAAGGTGAGAAATATTTCCCACTGATCAAAGTAATCGAGATCAACGGAAGAACACCTGATTATATCCGCGACCGTGTTCCTTTTGAACACCTCACTCCCCTTTTCCCTAATGAGAAGTTTAACCTCACGGGAAATGGCCACGATAATATTTCAACCCGTATTGTTGACCTGTTTGCCCCTATTGGCAAAGGACAGCGCGGATTGATTGTTGCCCAGCCTAAAACCGGTAAAACCATGTTGCTTAAAGAGATTGCCAATGCTATCGCGGCCAATCACCCTGAAGTTTACATGATGGTCCTGCTGATTGATGAACGTCCTGAAGAAGTTACAGATATGGCCCGTCACGTAAATGCCGAGGTAATCTCCTCTACTTTCGATGAGCCTGCCGAACGCCATGTACGCGTAGCCAATATGGTGTTGGAAAAAGCAAAAAGACTGGTAGAATGCGGTCATGACGTGGTAATCCTTTTGGATTCCATTACTCGTCTGGCACGTGCCTACAACACAGTGTCCCCTGCTTCGGGTAAAGTGCTTTCAGGTGGTGTGGATGCCAACGCGCTCCATAAACCTAAACGTTTCTTTGGTGCAGCCCGTAATATCGAAGAAGGCGGTTCTTTGACCATCATCTCTACTGCTCTTACAGAAACTGGCTCTAAAATGGACGAGGTGATCTTCGAAGAATTTAAAGGTACCGGTAACATGGAATTACAGCTCGACCGTAAACTGTCGAACAAACGTATCTTCCCTGCCGTGGATATCAATGCATCAAGTACCCGCCGCGAAGATTTGTTAATGTCGAAGAGTGTACTGGATAAGATTTATATCCTTCGCAACTTCCTTGGCGATATGAACTCTAATGAAGCCATGGAATTCCTTAAAAACAGGATCATGAAAACAGATTCCATCGAAGAATTCCTGATTTCAATGAATGCGGAATAAAATAGTGACCAGTGGTCAGTAGGCAGTGATCAGTGATCAGTCTTCAGTAAACAGTGGTCAGTTGTTCTTGGCTGTAAAAAGTTAATGACAACTGATCACTGTTTTTGTTTTATAATTCAAAGTTCCAAATTCCAAATTAATTTTCCGAGTTATTGATATTCGATAATTGGAAGCTGTTTACTGACCACTGTTTACTGACCACTGATCACTTTTTTATTTCAATCCCAGCTTAAAGTTAAATCCCGCGGAAGGCTGTACAGCTTCTTTATCAAGGTATTTTTTCAAAATACGCTTTACCACATTAGCCGTGATGATTTCGCCCGTGTAATCGATCAAAAAGCGGTTAAAACCATTCTTCTCCAGCAATTCACGGTGATGCAGCAAGGCTACAGGGATTGTCGGGTAAACAATGGTTATTCCATCCTTTATGGCGATACGGAACTTTTTATTAGTCTCATCGGCAAATATTTCCCCTCTGTTTTTTACCGGCATGCGTGAATAAAATAACTGCGGGTAGAAATACAAGGGAATTACCCCCTGCTTGTTTTTCATCGACAGCAAATTCTCCAGATCATTCTCCTGGGGATAGATAAAAGTATTGATTTTCTCCTCCGCCAGCGTTTTTACTGCGCCATCATTCAATACATAGATGTTTTCATTGGCACTAATCCTGGCATTTGAGGGAAGCAGCGCCTTTTGCGATAAATGACTGATAAAAAACTGGCTGAACCCTGCTGCAGCAAGCTGATGGGTAAGCTTCCTGTAAAAATCAAGATTTCCTTCTGAGATGAACTTTGGCAGTTCCACATGAATCTTGTGAAGATTGGAAAGATACACAGGATTAGTGACATCAAACTTTTCCCAATCCGATTTCTTAAAAGAAAGAATCACGGCATCATAATCTTCAAAACGCAGTTTTACAATCCATGCCGGACTTCCAATACGCACCAGCAGCTGTGGCTTATTGTTCTTTGTTGGGACAACAAGGCTATTTTTGATTTCATTTTTATTGACATTAGGCCTTTTCAATTCGGGAAGCGTATTTACGTTTCCAAGGCGTGAAGAAAAGCTCTGGCTTTTTAACCTTACCAGCAATACCTCATCCCCTGCTTTTATTTTTGAAGCCAGATCTGTGGGTAGCTTATAAATACTCCCTGTATTACTGAAGTTTTCAACCTTTATATACAGTTGATCTTCTTCATTACCGTTTCTTACCCGTAATCGATAACCTTCTTCTAAAGGAATGCTGCTTTCAAAAATAATCAACTTCTTCCCTGCTTCCAATATCTTCCCAATAAGCTTTCCGGTGGATACATCCTCTGTGATAGCGTCTTTTACATCACGACCCAGGAAATAAGAAGTCTTCTCACGACCCGTATCCAAATCCAGCATTTCGGAGGCCAGTTTGATATTTTGCGGGTTGTCAATGGCCATTCGATACGCTTTACAAACCTGGTAGACATAGTCGGCCGACTTCATCCTGCCTTCAATTTTCAAGGAATGAATGCCCAGTTCCATTATTTTTTCCAGGTTTTCAAGCTGCTGATTATCCTTTAAGCTGAACAAAGCATGGTTTTCACCGCTGTCGGAATAAACCCTTCGGCAGCTTTGCTTGCACAACCCCCGATTGGCTCCCTGCCCGCCCACGAAACTGCTGTAAAGGCACATGCCCGAAAATGAATAGCACAGCGCCCCGTGAATGAACAGTTCCAGCTCCGACTGGCTGGATTTTGAAATCTTGCTCAATTCCGGCATGGTCAGTTCACGGGCAAGAACCGTTCGGTGAAACCCTTTTTCGGTATTAAAATTGACACCCACAGAATTATGGATGCCCATTTGTGTACTGGCATGAATTACCAGCTTTGGAAAAAAACGGTGAGCAATTTGATAGACTCCCCAATCCTGTATAATGACAGCATCTACTCTTAAAGCCACCAAAAACGAAAGCACATCAATCAATTGATCAATTTCCTTATTTTTGATAAGCGTGTTAAGGGTAATGTAAACTTTCACTTTTTTCTCGTGGGCCTTGCTGACCGCAAGCTGTAGCATCGGGCGGGTAAAATTACTGGCCCTGTTACGGGCATTAAATTCCGGCAGGCCCAGGTAAATGGCATCAGCGCCACCATTTAAGGCAGCGTAGAACGATTCGGTATTCCCCACCGGAGCTAATAATTCAGGCTTCTTTGTCATGGATAAATTTAACGAGGCAAAATTATAAAAATAAGACTTGCAATTGAACCCATTAAAAACCGGGACTGAACACGAAACAACTTAGGCTATTTTATACACCATCGCAGTGCTTTTCAACTTCAAAATTCAATCCTGATTATTTATAAAAACCTCCTTCATTATTTAACCATTATCCGTTATTTCAATTAAAATAATCAAATGTCAATGCTCCTAATATTCAGCTAAACATCCATGGTTCGTTCGATGTTCGTTCGAACGTGATTCGAAGGTGATTCGAAGTTCGTTCATTAATTTTCGAATGAAATACCTATGATTTTCTAATAACAAATGTTTTACTTTCTAATGATATGAAAGTGTATTAAGGTTCTTTCAACAATTCATTAAAAAATATATTCACCATTGTAAAATCATTCATTACTTCTAAAGCAATGTCATTAATGAATGGATTCAATGGTCTACATGATATTGTCGCTCTGTAGATTTTTCAAAAAAATAAATGACTCATGGTTTTGGATACACTTGTTTACAATACTATCATATCATTCTAAATTCTGATAGCTAAATAACATTTCTACCAAAGAAGCATTCATTCTTAGGAAAATCCACCTAAAATGAATGTTGAAAACTTCAACAATGATGAGATAAATACAACCTTACATTGCAAGCCATCCTTATTTTTAACAATTATAAATTACACATTTAAAGTGAAATTGTCATCTGTAGATTACAATTTTATCATTTGAAAAATTACTTTTGTTGCATTAAATCTGAACATGCAAAATCTGGTCAACATACACAATGTTCTTCAGGAACAATCAAGAATATCCATTCGCAGAGAACTGCTGGATGAGATCAATTGGTCGGATCGGTTGATCGGGATCAAGGGATTTCGCGGTGTTGGGAAGACGACCTTTTTGATGGATATCGTGAAGGAGAAATTTCCCAATGACAAGACCTGCCTGTATGTCAATCTGAACAGTTTTTATTTCACCAAAAGAAAGATTACCTCTTTCGTGGATGAATTTTATAAAACAGGAGGAAAGACCCTGATTCTTGACCAGATCCACAAGTATCCGGATTGGGCTTCAGAGCTGAGAACCTGTTACGATCATTTTCCTGAACTGCAGATCATTTTTTCGGCCTCACCGGTATTAAGGGTACTTGATGAAAACAACCAGTTAAAGGACATCGCGAAGATTTATCACCTGGAAGGGTTGTCATTTCGTGAATACCTGAATTTTCAGTGCAACCTGAATTTCAAAAGATATACATTAAAAGAGATTCTTGATAATCATACCCAAATAGCTTTTGAAATTACCCAGGAAATTAAGCCTTTGGCCTATTTCAACGATTATCTGAGAAGCGGTTATTATCCTTATTTCCTTGTAAATAAAGGGTTTTATCATGAAACGCTATTAAAGCATATCAACCTGGCACTTGAGATTGACATCACTTATCTCAACCAGATTGACCTTCAGTATTTGCCCAAGCTCAGGAAATTGCTGCAGATCATATCAGCCCAGGTTCCGTTCTCGCCCAATGTGAGCAAGATCAGTACCGATGTGCAAACATCAAGGGCTACGATCATGAATTATTTGCGATATTTAAAAAATGCTCGTATAATCAACCTTTTATTTTCAAACGGGAATGAAGAGGATATCAAAAAGCCGGAGCTGGTTTATTTGCACAATACCAACCTGATGTTTGCCATTGATCCCGGGAATATCACCAACAAGGTATTAAGGCAGACCTTTTTTTACAACCAGGTAGGTTATCAGCATCAGGTAAAAAGCTCGCAAAAGGCTGATTTTAAGGTGGAAGGCCAATATCATTTTTCGGTAGGAAATAAATACACGGTACCTGTTGACGCGCAATCGTATGCAGCTGCCGATATGATTGAAGTGGGCTCAGACAATACTATTCCGCTGTGGCTATTTGGGTTTTTATATTAGCCCTGCGAAAGAATAAATATTTATTAGAGAAGATAATCAAACAAGAGATTAATAAATACAAATTAAACATTACAAAATGGCAAAAGAAAAGAAGTTCATTACATGTGACGGAAACTATGCCGCAGCGCATATTAGTTACATGTTTAGTGAGGTAGCTTGTATTTATCCAATTACGCCATCTTCAACAATGGCAGAGTATGTGGATGAATGGGCAGCCAACGGTAAGACAAATATGTTTGGCCGTCCGGTGCGTTTGGCAGAGATGCAGAGCGAAGGGGGTGCAGCCGGAGCTGTTCACGGAGCATTACAATCAGGGGCATTGACGACCACGTACACTGCTTCTCAAGGGTTGTTGCTTATGATTCCAAATATGTACAAAATCGCCGGTGAGTTATTACCCTGCGTTTTCCATATCAGTGCCCGTGCTTTGGCTGGACATGCATTGTCTATCTTTGGTGATCACAGCGACGTTTATTCAGCCCGTCAGACCGGTTTTGCCATGTTAGCCGCCGGATCTGTTCAGGAAGAAATGGACCTTGCCGGTGTATCTCACCTTGCAACATTAAAATCAAGGATTCCATTCATGTCTTTCTTTGATGGTTTCCGTACTTCACATGAAATTCAAAAAATTGAAGTGATTACCAAGGAACAGATGCTTCCTTTGGTTGACATGAACCTGATCCAGGAATTCAGAGACAGAGCTGTTAACCCTGAGCACCCTGTAACACGCGGTACCGCTCAGAACCCTGATATTTTCTTCCAGGCCAAGGAAGCTGCCAATCGTTTCTACGACGCAGTGCCTGATATTGTGGAAGGTTACATGCAGGAAATCACCAAAATAACAGGACGCGAATATCATCCGTTTACTTATTATGGTGCCGCTGATGCAGAGAACATCATCATCGCCATGGGATCTGTTACAGAAACTATCCGCGAAACCATTGATTATCTTGCTGCCCAGGGCAAAAAGGTAGGTTTGCTGGTTGTTCACCTGTACCGTCCTTTCTCAGCAAAATATTTCATGAACGTATTGCCAAAATCGGTAAAACGCATTGCTGTTCTTGACAGAAGCAAAGAACCCGGAGCCAATGGCGAGCCATTGTATTTGGATGTTTGCGAACTGTTCAAAGGCAAGGCTGATGCACCTATCATCGTAGGTGGCCGTTTTGGATTGGGTTCAAAAGATACCACTCCTGCCCAGATCCTTTCAGTATATGAAAACCTGGAAATGAATGAGCCAAAGAATCAGTTTACCATTGGTATTGTTGATGATGTTACCTTCAAATCACTGCCATTAAAAGCTGAGGTTAACGTAGCGCCAGCCGGTACTTATGAAGCTAAATTCTATGGTTTAGGTTCTGATGGAACTGTAGGTGCCAACAAAAACTCTATCAAGATCATTGGTGAAGCTACCGACAAATACTGCCAGGCTTATTTTGCCTACGACAGCAAGAAATCAGGAGGTTTCACTTCTTCACATCTTCGCTTTGGTGATCAGCCTATCCGTTCAACCTACCTGGTAAACTCACCTGACTTCGTGGCTTGCCATGTACCAGCGTACCTTCATTTGTATGATGTGTTGAAAGGTTTGAAAAAAGGAGGTTCTTTCCTACTGAACTCCATTTGGGATCAGGAAGAAACCAAGAGAAGATTACCCGATGCCATGAAAAAATACATGGCCGAAAATGAGATCAACTTCTATATCATCAATGGAACCAAGCTTGGTGAAGAAATTGGACTGGGTAACCGTACCAATACCATTATGCAGGCAGCCTTCTTCAAAATTACAGGAGTAATTCCTTTTGAAGTTGCCATTGGTGAAATGAAAAAAGCCATCGACAAATCGTATGGTAAGAAAGGTGAAAAGATTGTCAACATGAATTATGCTGCTGTTGATGCAGGAGGTAACAATGTTGAAAAAGTAGAAGTACCCGCAGAATGGAAAGACATCGTACTGGCAACAAGTAATGGCCATGACGAACGTCCTGAATATATCAGCAAAATTGTTGATGTTATCAATGCTCAAAAGGGAGATGATCTTCCTGTAAGCACTTTCCTTGGTGCAGAAGACGGTACTTTCAAATCAGGAACTGCTGCCTTTGAAAAACGTGGTATTGCTGTAAACGTACCAGAATGGCAGGATCAAAACTGTATCCAGTGTAACCAGTGTGCTTACGTTTGTCCTCACGCTGCTATCCGTCCATTCTTGATCAACTCAGAAGAAATGGAACAGCTGCCTGAAGGAACAAAAACACTGACTGCTGTACCTAACAAACAGTTTGCCGGTCTTAACTTCAAAATTCAGGTTAGCGTATTGGATTGTACCGGTTGCGGTAACTGTGCAGACGTATGTCCTTCAAAAGAAAAAGCTTTGATCATGAAACCACTTGGCACTCAGGAAGCTGAAATTGCCCGCTGGGATCATTTCGACAGCAAGGTAGGTTACAAGGAAAAAGTTGTTGAAAAGAGCAAGTCCATTAAGAACTCTCAGTTCGCACAGCCACTGTTCGAGTTCTCCGGAGCTTGTGCAGGTTGCGGTGAAACTCCATATATCAAACTGATTACCCAGCTTTATGGCGAACGTATGATGGTTGCCAATGCAACAGGCTGTTCATCCATCTATGGTGGCTCTGCTCCTTCTACTCCTTATTGCAAGCACAAAGAAAGCGAAAAGGGTGTTGCATGGGCCAACTCATTGTTTGAAGACAATGCTGAATATGGTTTTGGTATGGCAGAAGGTGTTGCCGCTCAGCGTGACCGCATTGAATCGATCATGAGAGAAGCTATTGCAAAGGGTGTTTCCGCATCAGTAGAAGAAGCTTTCTCTGCATGGATTGAAAACAAGAACAATGCAGAAAAGACTCAGGAAGTATCAGACAAGGTGCTTGAAGTATTGGCAGGTAATGTGGATGCTTACGCTAAAGACATTGTTGGATTGAAACAATACCTGGTGAAGAAGTCTGTATGGATCTTCGGTGGTGACGGATGGGCATACGATATCGGTTACGGTGGTCTGGACCATGTAATGGCTTCAGGACAGGATGTGAACATTTTGGTGATGGATACCGAGGTTTATTCAAATACCGGTGGCCAGGCATCAAAATCTACTCCAGTTGGAGCGGTAGCTAAGTTTGCAGCTTCCGGAAAACGTATCCGCAAGAAAGACCTTGGCGCTATGGCAATGACTTATGGTTATGTCTATGTGGCACAAGTTGCTATGGGAGCCAATCAGTCTCAGTATCTGAAGGCTATTCGTGAAGCGGAGGCATATCCAGGACCATCACTGATCATTGCTTATTCTCCATGTATTAACCATGGTTTGAAAGCCTCCATGGGTAAATCACAGGAAGAAGAAAAGCTGGCTGTAGAATGTGGTTACTGGTCACTGTTCCGTCACAATCCATTACTGGAAGAAGAAGGAAAGAATCCATTTGTCATGGATTCAAACGCTCCTGACTGGTCTAAATTCCAGAACTTCCTCAATGGTGAAGTACGTTATACCTCATTGAAAAAAGCATTCCCTGAAGCTGCTGACGAACTCTTCAAAGCTTCTGAAGAAAATGCAAAATGGAGATATAACTCTTACAAGAGAAAGGCTGCCATGGATTATACCCCAGTGCAATAAAAACCAATCTTTATATATCAAAAACTCCGAAGCGCATTATCGCTTCGGAGTTTTTTGTTTTAAGCAGGGAGCAATAGGAATGGAAAAGTAACCAGTGGTCAGTAAATTACGCTATAGGCCAGCGCTCAACCATTCAACTTTTAACTTTTAAATCTTAACCTTAAAATTTCAACGTACCTCTCCCCTGAATATTTGTTTAATCCTCAAATGCCATCATCTGCTTAGCCTTTTTTTGAAAGGATATATTCATCCAATTTTTTGTTGTAATAATCCATTAACGCTTTCATCAAAGGATGGTCTGTTTTAAAATGACAGTTATCGATGGCATCGATGGGTAAAACCTTGGGAGAAGTACCGGTAAGGAAAACTGCCTCATAGTTACTAACCTCTTGAGCAGGTACAGCCAGTTCAATGACCGGATAATTCAATTCATGCAAGCATTCCAGCACCTTTTTACGGGTAACGCCTGACAATACCATAGCAGCCGGTGCGGTATAAAATCTGTTTCCCTTTATAAAGAAGACATTCGAACGACTCCCTTCAGTGATTAATCCATTACGATCCACCAAAAGCACTTCATACAATTTTCGATCTGCAATCATTTGATCCGCCTTCTCCCGCACAGAGCGCTGAATTACCTTTGCCTCCGGATTGCTCCGTTCGGCATAAAGAAGACCAGTAGGCACGCCTTGCTGATAATCATTGTCCGTTGGATAGCTATGAGGAATAAATGAAAGCGACCAATGGTTCATATTATTCGTTACAGTGAGCAGAAACTTTATATTGCCTGTATTTTGGTGATTAGTGATGATTAATTTCTCTATGGCCTGATCAAATTCAGACAATTGCATATTCAATTGAATGCCGCTAATACGAGCGGAGTGTAAAAGCCTGGCAAAATGGTCTTCCAGGAAAAGGGCAATCCCCTCTATCAGACGAATAACTTCGTATACAGAGCGGTCGGTATTAACAGTAAAAACCGGCACTTTATTTGTATCTATAATACCTGTATCAGTAATAGCAAAATTGCTCATCTTATGATTACTTTAAAAGATATTTAAACAATATATAATTCTATTTGTCACAATATAGGATATAAATCATTTAAAATACTATCTTGGTAAGCGAAATAGTCAGGAATTTTATTTTTCTAAAATATCTTGAATGAAAAATGGAATAGCGATAAAAATAACGATCATTTACTTTCTGGTAGGATTGATTTGGATACTTTTTTCAGATCATCTAATACTAGGTATTTCAGGTTCTTCCGAAGTGGTCACTCAATTTCAGAGCTTCAAAGGTGCCTTCTTTGTTGCATTCACTGCATTTTTATTATTTCTTCTTATCAGCAGGGAGATAAAAAGGAAAACCACCATTCAGGAAGATCTTGAAAAAGCCAAGGAAAAGGCTGAAGAATCAGACCGGCTGAAATCGGCCTTTTTGGCAAACATGTCGCATGAGATCAGAACCCCGTTAAACGGTATTCTTGGATTTTGTGAACTTATACTCGATGATTCATTCAGCAAGGAAGACAAACAGGTATTTGCCAAATATATGAACAAAAACGGGGATGATTTTCTAAAGCTCATCAACGATATCATGGATATTTCAAAGATACAGGCCAATCAATTAGTTATTGATAAAAAAAGATTCAATGTAAATCAATTTCTGGATGGTATTTACGATCAGTACGTGCATTCAGAATTACGTACACATCGCAAGGACATTGATTTTATCCTCTTAAAAGGGGAAACAGAAAAAGATATTGAATTGTATTCTGATGCAGAGAAGCTTTCCCATGTCATCCAGAATTTATTAAACAACTCCTTCTTTTATACCAGTGAAGGATACGTACGTTTTGGATATCGCACATCGACCGAAGGCATTGAATTTTTTGTTGAGGATACTGGCCGTGGTATTGATGAAAAGAACAAAGACCTGATATTTAAGCCGTTTTTTAAGGGAAAAGACCCTGTGATAGGAAGTAAAGGATTTGGCTTAGGCCTGGCCATCAGTAATGGACTTGTCCGATTACTGGGAGGTGAACTGGAATATACTTCCAAACTAAATGTAGGCAGCCGTTTTTACTTCACCCTAAATAATCAGTCCAAAGCGATGACAGGCCCCAATGGCACGAAGTTAGAAAATGTTAAGGCCAGCGAAATAAGTTTTAACCCCATGGATATTAATATCAGCCAAAATTGAAAGCTGGTTTTCCCACATGCCGCTCATTGGATATCTCATACAAGGCAAATAGCAGATGATTTAAGTTGCTGGCTACTGGCAATTGTCCCCTAGCTTCAGACTACTGGCTAATAACAAAACCATGCAGCCTTAATCTTTCACTAACGCTTCCCGGAGCATTTCTTGCCCCCGAGTTACTAAGGGTTAAATACCTGCAGCCCTTTTTTGTTAATAACTCTAAATAGCCATGTTATAAAGATTTCTCATGCTGGCAACTAGCATTAATTATAAGAACTTTTTGTACATTAGACAACTTAAATACTAAACTTCATACTATGAATTTTAAACGTACTTCATTTTTGTTACTAATTGTACTACTGACAATTAATCTGATGGGACAGTCGCAAAAACCTTTTTTCTCTGAAACGAAGAATGTAGGTAATCCTGCTATTTCAGGGAAATTACAGTACCACCCTGAGAACCAATCTTATGAACTTACTGGTTCAGGAACCAATATGTGGGCCGAAAAAGATGAATTTTTCTATGTCGCACGCGAAGTAAAGGGTGATTTCATTTTAACTTCGAAAGTTGACATCCTGACAAAAACAGGAGACCCTCACCGCAAGTTGGGTTTAATGATCCGCAAAACCATGGATGGCAATTCTGTCTATGCCGATATTGTTCTTCACTCTGATGGACTGTTGTCACTTCAGTACCGCAGCAAACAAGGCGCGATTACAGAAGAGGTGAAATTCACCGAAGTGGGCGCTCAATATCTTCAATTGGAAAAAAAAGGCAATAAGATACTTGCCCGTATCGCAAAAGAAGGACAGCCACTGACTGCACCAAAAGAAATAGAACTTCCTTTTGAAGCTCCTTTTTATGTAGGATTGGCTACCTGTTCACACAACCCTCAACTTTCAGTAACCAGCTTATTCACTAATGTACGCTTTGATGTAGCTGCTGCCGAAGGTGTTGACGGATACAAACAACAGTCTCCAAGCCGCCTTGAGATCCTTGATACCGAAACCGGTGAAAGAAAAGTAATCTATTCTACCAAGACCCATATTGAAGCACCAAACTGGTCAAGAGATGGCAAGTTCCTTATTTACAATTCAGGAGGTAAGCTTTATAAATTTGATCTAAAAAAAGGAGAGCCTGAAGTGATTAATACCGGCATTGCAAACAACAATAACAATGATCATGGTATCTCTTTTGATGGCAAGACGATTGCTATGAGCAGCGGTACAGATGTTGATGGCAAGAATGTTTCAATTGTCTATACTGCACCAATAGAAGGTGGAAAAGCATTCAGGGTAACAGAAAAAGGTCCTTCCTATTGGCATGGCTGGTCACCTGACGGCAAACTTTTAACTTATTGTGCAGAACGCAATGGCGATTACGATATCTATCAGAATTCTGTTAAGGGAGGCGCTGAAAAACAACTGACAAATACTCCAGGGCTGGATGACGGACCGGAATTTGCACCTGATGGCAAAAGCATCTATTTTAATTCAACCAGGACCGGCATGATGCAGATCTGGAAGATGAGCCCCGATGGAAGCAATCAGGAGCAAGTTACCTTTGACAACTACCAAAATTGGTTTGCCCATCCATCTCCCGACGGCAAATGGATCATGTATATTTCCTATCCTCAGGAAGTGCCTGCAAACAGCCATCCTCACAATCAGAGGGTAATGCTTAGAATGCAGCCTGTTAACGGAAAAGATGTTAAGGTAATGGCTCATATTTACGGTGGACAGGGAACCTTTAATGTTCCTGCATGGAGTCCTGACAGTAAGAAAGTTGCCTTTGTATCTTATACCTATGGAGAAT
>DATGYU010000264.1:0-8612 GCA_035297625.1 Prolixibacteraceae bacterium | reverse complement strand
GAGCGGCGATTCTGCCTGTTTTCATCGAGCGACAAAGTATTTTACGTTTACAAATGTCGCAAATTTAATTTAAGTGGATTGAAGATTCTATTTTTGACTGAATGCGGGAGTGATCTTCGCAATTAAAATATCCTCGTTGTCTTCCAGTATTCTCGAGTTAGTATCAGTCTTAAGCTTATTTGTCAATTCATTATAATCTTCCCTTTTCATCGGGTAAATGCTTCTTTTTTTTATGATAGCAATATATTCAGCATCCTTTATGACCGGAAAATGATAGATCTTATCCCTGAATGCAAGGTGCGGTGCCAATGCACTGTTCACTGAAATGACCGCATTGCCGGGAATGCGGTTTATGGCGTCATTTACCTGCTCAACATTGATATCCTTAACATAGAACTCTTTTTTCAGAAACCTGAGGTTTTTCTCATTAAAATGAACACTGGTATATAACAACAGAAGCACAACAGTCCAGCTCCATTTAATTTCTTTATAATAAAGTATAAATGAGATAACGGCAAGGCTGATAACCGGAACAAACTCAATGGAATACTGCCCGCTTATTCCCCATAGAGTAGGACTGTTACTGAACATTTTTTGCGCATAAATGGGAGCAAGCATGATCAGAAAATGGGGTTTCCTGAAGAAAGCAAAACCGCCTGAAATCAACACCAAGAAATGCAACTGGCTTTTAACCCCTGTGCCTTCATTAACACTAATGGTATTTTCAAACAGCATGTAAAAGAACTTATCAGGCTTTCGCCAAAACTTCAGCGCTATATCTCCAAGTGAATCGCCCAAATGGGTAAAACGTCCAAGGTGGTTTAACCCGGATCCTTTAGCCAATTCAGGCATGACGACCTGTGAGACAAGTACAAAATAAATGGCAGCAAACACAACCAGACCGGCAATATATTTTTTCGTAATCCCAAAAGGAAGGCCTTCTTTACGGATAACCAGTGCAAGCAGGATAAAGATCATCCATAATGCCATATTTTCTTTACAAATTATGATCAGTAAGTAAAAAATAAGCATCCATTTGAGCTCTCCCTTCTCAAAAAAGTACATGAACCAGGGCACAAACATTGCGGCGATGACGTTATTATGAAAGTCAAAACCCAAAGCAGAATAAATACCCCACAATGTAAAAAAATGTACGGTGATAAGCAGGCTGACCCACTGATTCAAACCCCTGAGCATTGCATACTTAAATATACCATACCCCCCTGCCAGAATTACAATAATCTGGATGATCAGCAAAGTATACTCACCAAACAGGTAATAAAAAGGAGCGTATAACACAGTTATTGGCGAAAAGTGATCCCCAAAGTAAGGTGCTTCAGATCCGTTAAGTGCCAGCGTGAAAACATCAGCACGAAAATGGGCAAATGAATACAAAGCATGATTAAACATGCCAAGGTCCAATGCAGCCGTCCTGAAATTGATATGTGGATAAATTGAAGCAACTGCGTAGATCAATGCAAAGATCAGGAAGACTGATGTGAATGATATCCAAAAGAGTTTCTTGACCATAAAATAATTTAATTGAGCAAAAGCAAAGTTAAAAAAAGATATTATATAAGCACTCTATAATATATGATTACAATAGTTTTAAAAATTGTTTAAATGGTATTAAGCAAAAGCCATCTAAATTTTTATTCATTCAATAATATTTCAGATTATAATGAATCCACATAAAACCAACATTAGCTACACATTAACACTACATTTTATGTGGATTTATGTGGACTTAATGTGGAGTCTATGTGGACTTAATGTGGAGTCTTTAATAAATTATCAATTGAAGAAATAATCTCCTGGAATATTTCAGATTATGAGTAAACATCCAGAAATGAGATAAGAAAAGCAGGATAAATAAGATAGGTCAGAACCTGAAATAAATAAATGGATTAAACCCAAAGGCAGTAATTGAACTGATCGATAGTATCAGCAAAATTATGCTGATACCACTAATGGCAAGGTGCCTGATGCCTGTATAATTGCCAAAATAGATGGCTTCCTGGATAACCTTGCCTTTGGATGAATAGGCAAAGAAAGCAAAGAAGAGGGCAATGGAAAAGAAGAAATAAAATTCGGCACTTACAGCAGGGATCACCGCGAAATCAAATGCAAACATCCGGTTTAAAAAAACAAAGGCATCATTGACATTTTCAACTCTGAAGAACACCCATCCTATCACAACTAATAGGAAGGTAATTATTGTGCTTGGCAACTTGCCAATTTTTGAGTAAACATTTAATATAAAACCTCGTTCCAGTATCAGGAACATTCCATGGTAGGCACCCCATATGACAAAACTCCATGAAGCCCCGTGCCACAAACCCGACGCAAGGAATACGAACCAAAGATTAAAATACAATCTTGCCTTTGACGAGACCCGGTTTCCGCCTAAAGGAATATACAAGTAATTGCGCATCCACGCACCGAGTGAAATATGCCATCTTCTCCAGAATTCGGTGATGCTTTGTGAAATGTAAGGATTGTTGAAGTTTTCAGGAAATTTAAAACCAATCATTTTCCCTAATCCGATTGCCATATCAGAGTATCCTGAGAAATCAAAATATATCTGGAATGTATAGGCAAGTATTCCGATCCATGCAGTAGCTGAATCCAAATCAACATAACTAAGGCTGAAAATAGCGTCGGCCTGCTGTCCCATCTGGTTGGCGATCAGTACTTTCTTCGCTAACCCAATTATAAGGCGGTAAAGTCCGGTCAAACGATTGTCGATGGTCTCATTTTGCGACCGGTCGGTAATCTGGTCAGCAAGGTCATGATATCTTATAATAGGCCCTGCTATTAATTTGGGGAAGAGAATGATATAAAGCTGGTAATCCCAAAAATTGTGAAGTGGTGCATGCACTCTCCGGTAAACATCTACCACATAAGTTATCGTTTCAAAAGTGTAAAATGAAATTCCAATGGGAAGAACAAGTTTGGTCCATTGGATTTGTGTGCCTCCAAGAATTCCAAGGAAATCATTCACATTTTCTATAAAGAAGTTTGAGTATTTAAAATAAAAAAGGAGTCCGAGATTAATACACACTGAAATTGTAAGCATCACCCTACGATGCCATTGTGTCTTGGTTGCAGCCATCCATTTTACAAGATGAAAATCAATGAACGTGGTTGCGAGTATGACAAAAATAAACTTAGGCGCACCCCAGCTATAGAAAAAAATGCTGAACAGGAGAATTACAATGTTTTTTAATTTAGGGCTAACGAGGTAATAGGTTGTCAGAAAAACCGGCAGGAAATAGCAAAGAAATACTATACTGCTAAAAACCATGATTATAGTTAAGATAAAACTTCAACGATTAAATTCCCTACTGTTAACAGTAATTCCCGATTTTATATCCAAGTCGAATATAAGTATTGCAAAGCTCGCAATATTTTCTCATATATTCTAACAATGGCTATTTATAAAAAATAAAAAAAATGGCTATATCTGGTCAATCGCTGAATACTTGAATGGGTAAAGTCTAAAAATGGATTGGTTTTTAAATATAAATTTTTTGATAACTTTCTATCCTGAATATTGGTAATTATTAAAAATTAATGTTTCTTTGTTTAATCTTCATTTAAATCCCATTAAGAATGAACTTCATGCATAAGGAGAACTGGCGCAGGAACTCTGTTGTATTAATCTTAATAATAATTCTTGGATTCCTTTTCAGTTACAAGGAACTTAATAAATACCCCAGGTTCATTCATACATGGGCACAAGCTGACAGATATGCGCTTGCACTGAAATTTACCCAGAATGACCTTAATTTTTTTAAGCCTGAGACTTTTGTGTACAATCATATTTATCCCGGGAATATGACAATACCCGGCGATACGACCATTACTGCAGTTGATTTCCCCATTCATGATTACATTCCTGCTGTTATCATGAAAGCATCAGGAAGCTACTCACCCCTCATTTTCAGATTATATATCCTGCTTTACAGCCTTTTGGGAATGTTTTTCCTCTATAAACTCTCTTTGTTATGGACTAAAAATTTCTTTAAAGCGCTGTTAGTGACATTATTGGCAGCAACTTCCCCATTGTTTGCATATTACCAGGGTGGTTTTCTGCCTACCATACCCTCGTTGGCCAATGCAATAATCGGCATCTACTTTTATTCGCGTTACATTAATGATGAACGCAGTAAGAGTTTCAATCTTGCTATTCTTTTTTTAACACTGGCTGGATTAAGCAGGACCACATTTCTCATCCCATTGATTGCCCTATTGGGAATTGAATTTATAAGGGTACTGAGAAAAGATACCGGTTTAAAAACTAAAGTCATACCGGTTGCTCTTTCAGTGGTTTTCGTCCTGGGATACTGGCTTTACAACCGTTACCTGAGGGCAAATTATGGTTCGATGTTTCTTGCCAACTTCCTTCCGGCCAAAGATATGGAGGAGGCCGGTAAGATACTAACCAATGCAAAAGCCAACTGGGCGATGCATTATTTTACCTGGATACATTATGTTGTTTTTGGCGCAATAATTCTTTTACTGGTAAATTTATCCATATGCGGGAAAATTGGTAAATGGAACAAACGATCAGGTATTTTCGGATTTTTTATTCTGACATCATTTATCGGTACTTTCCTTTTTGCCGCACTCCTCTTAAAGCAATTTGAAGCGCATGATTACTATTTCCTTGATTCTTTTTATTTACCTGTTATTTTACTAATTGTATTGATTTTAACTTTTTTCCCGTTGCCGGAATCAAAAAGGACAGGCACTGTGCTGACCATTGTTTTGGCTTCGTTGGGAGTGCTGTTAGTGGTGCTGGCTTCTTCAAAAGTTAAAGAGAGAAGATTGACGGGGGCATGGGACCGCAACTCCAGGACCGTTGAAAATTACCAGGGTTCTGAAGCATTCCTTCGTTCCTTAGGGGTGCAAGAGAATTCAAAAATAATGGTTATAGATGCTACAAGCCCCAATGCGGCACTTACTTTTATGAACCATAATGGGTATCCGCTCAAATACCTGACAAAGAAAAAATTGCTGAATGCACTTAAATGGGATTTCGATTACGTAGTTTTTGAGAATGATAACTTTATTGACGTAGTGTACTCTGTATATCCTGATATTGTGAAGAGGCTGAAAAAAATCGGGGATAACAGGAAAATCAGTGTCTGTACACTTACAGATTCCATGCCCGGCCAGACCCTCCAGGACCTGATGAATCTCGAGAACATGACGCCTTTACGACATTTTGGTTTGACCTTTGACAGTGTACCTGAAACAAACTGGCACAATGTGAATCCCACCGGTGAAAATGCATACTCAGGCAATAAAGCAGGGAAACTTACCGCCGATCAGTTATATGGTATTACCTATAATAACAGCGATATTCCGGAACTGAAGGAATCAGCCCGGACAATGATCGTTTCGGGAAAATATCTGCATAATAAAGATCTTGAGAAGTGCTTTGTTGTTTTTGCCCTGAATCTCGATGGTAAACCAAATGCAGTTTACTCAGTGCAGGATTTAAAAGATGTTCTCAAAGAAAAGAACGTGTGGGAGAAAGGTTCCATTCGTTTTGAGTTACCAAAAGTAGAAGCAGAGAAATATGAACTATCAGTCTTTCTCTGGAATGTTGGTAAAAACGACCTCCTGATAGATGACTTCGAAATAAAACTCTACTAGGGCTCTACCCTCTCCTTGAGGAGAGGGCAGGGTGAGGTGCATTATCCTTTTGAGGAGAGGGCAGGGTGAAGTGCTTTAGCCTTTTAAAAGTCCCCCGCATCAAACCGGTCAAATTTAGCCTGTTGCTGTTCGTATTTTTTGCAGTCTATCTCGACTGACAAAGGTTGAAGTGGAGCTTCGAAATCACCCATATAAAGATTGAGTTTCTTATCTGCATAAACCCTCTTCATATAGAGTGCCCAGATGGGAAGGGCCATATTGGCGCCCTGCCCCTGGCTGATGTTGCGGAAGCGGATGCTCCTGTCCTCACCGCCTACCCATATTCCGGTCACCAGGTCGGGGGTTAAGCCCATAAACCAGCCGTCGGAGTGGCTTTGCGAGGTTCCGGTTTTGCCGGCAATGGGATTGCTGAGGCCGTATTTGTATCTTAACCTTACACCTGTACCACTTTCAACAACACCTTTCATCAACTGGATCATCAGGTAGGCGGTTTCTTCGCTCATTGCTTCCTGCTGTCGGGGCATGAAACGCGCAAGTACATTGCCGTTTTTATCTTCAATCCTTGTAACAAAGAGCGGTTCAATGTACACTCCTTTATTGGCATAGGTATTCATTGCACCGGTCATTTCATAGAGTGAAAGATCAGGCGTTCCGAGTGAGATGGCCGGTACGGCATCAATATGGCTTGTAACACCCATTTTACGGGCAATTGAAACAACTGCCATGGGTGAGTATCTTTTAATAAGGAATGCTGATATCCAGTTTATGGAATTTGCCAGTGCTTCTTTTAAAGTTACAAGCTGGCCCTCCTTATAATCGCTCGAATTCTTTGGTTCCCACTTAGTCCCATCGGGCAGGTCAACGGTGTATTGTATATTGGCTACTTTGGTGCAGGGTGAAAAGTCACCCTCCTGCATGGCGAGTGTGTAGACAAAAGGCTTGAAGGTAGATCCTACCTGCCTTTTAGCCATGATGGCGTGATCGTACTGGAAATGTTTATAGTTGATTCCACCCACATAGGCCCTTACGAACCCGGTTTGTGGTTCAACCGACATCAGCCCGGCCTGGAGATAGAATTTGCAGTACCTTATGGAGTCCCATGGCGACATGACCGTATCCCGTTCACCTTTCCAGGTAAATATTTTCATAGGGATTGCAACAGCAAACGATTTGTGGATTGAATCCTCCGAAACACCGGCTGCCTTCAGGCGGATGTACCTGTCGGATCGTTTCATGGATGAAACGAGAAGCTTATTAGATTCTTCCCTTACCACATCATAAGGGAAGTCGAATGGTGCATTTTTGTTTCCTTTCCAGTGTTTGAAGAAAGCGGGTTGCAGATCTTTGCCGAGGTGTTCGGCAACGGCTTCTTCAGCATACTGCTGCATTTTTGAATTAAGGGTGGTGTAAATCCTGATCCCGTCTTTATAAAGATTGTAACTGCTGCCGTCGGGCTTGGGATTTTTTTCAATCCAGCCGTAAAGCGGGTTTTGCTTCCATTGAAGTGAATCCTGTGTATAAAGTTCCTTATCGAAATAATTTTTCTTCTTTGGTTCTTTAGCGTTCATGATCCTTCTGAGGTATTCCCTGAAATAAGTAGCCTCGCCTGATGCATGGTCCTGCATATGGTATTCGGTCATATCAAGTGGGATGACCCTCAGGGAATCATATTCCTGTTCGCTGATATAGTCTCTCTTCCTCATCTGGTTAAGTACAACTTCGCGGCGTTTGATCGCTCTTTCGGGATTTCGAACCGGGCTGAACCATGTAGGTGCCTTAAGCATACCGACCAGCATGGCCGATTCTTCAACCGTTAACTCAGAGGGTTGTTTGTTATAGAAGGTCTTTGCCGCTGATTTGATACCAAAGGAGTTGCTCCCGAAATCAACCGTATTGAAATACATGGCAATGATCTCTTCTTTGGTGTAGTTTCGTTCAAGTTTTATGGCAGTTACCCATTCTTTCATCTTGATAAAAGCGGTCTCGAAGAATGTCCTGTTGGCCTTACGGGGAAAGAGGTTCTTTGCAAGCTGCTGTGTTATGGTACTTCCGCCGCCTTTTTTGTTTCCGGTAATAATTCCGTAGGTCACACGAAACAATGCTTTTACATCTACTCCTGAATGCGAATGGAAGCGTGAGTCCTCGGTAGCAACGATGGCATTTACCAGATTGGGAGAGAGGTCGGAGTAATGGACGTTTGAACGGTTCTCTATGTAATATTTACCGAGGATTTCCTGGTCTGCCGAAATGACTTCAGAGGCCAGGTTGCTTTTTGGATTTTCGAGTTCTTCAAAAGAAGGCATGAATCCCAATAAGCCCAGCGACATGGCTGTAAAGAAGAGAATAATGAATCCAAGTATTGAAAAATATAATATCCAGAATCTTTTAAGCCAGTGCTTTAAGGTGGTGCCACTATGCTTTTTGGTTGCCATTGACAATTATTTTCCGATTGTTGTTACTGTTGCTTTTCAAGCCTGATACCAGCTTCAGATATTCCCTTCAATTCTTCTACCCTCATAGCCTGGTTAAGCCTGAATGTGTAGGTTCCCATCCGGGGGAATCTGATATTTTCCCTGATAAAGACCCTGTTGTCCCTGTAATTACCTGTTCCCCTGCCCAGCCATTTACCGGTTTTGTCGGCGAGTGTGCATTCAATGGTATCGCGCGACATGCCTCCTCCGGGAAATTCAGTAGTAAGGAAAAAGTATACGTTGCTATAACGATAAGAAGCGCTGTTTCTTACATTAATATAAAACCGGTATGCAGAAATAGTGTCCCGGATATCTACATTAAAGGCCAGCTCTTTATCGGCGGGCCAGGTATCTGAAGGTATGCTTTTACTTTCATCAAAGAATTTTTCCTTGTCGCATCCCGACAAAATCAAAAAGAGAACGGATAAGAGTACCAATGGCCTGATAAGGAACAATGAATAGCCCAAAGTTCTT
>DATGYU010000263.1:0-24291 GCA_035297625.1 Prolixibacteraceae bacterium | reverse complement strand
GGTTCTTCGATCATGAAGTTTTCCTGCACTTCCTTAATGCCCCATATCTCCGGCTTTTCGCCCCCGCGCGAAGGCTTATACATAAAGATGTTTTCCGATACCAACTGTGAATAGTCCTTGTCGGGGGTCATCATATAGGTGGTGTAACCCATTGTTTCCGCCTTTTTGGCCAAAGTGCCAATCACATCATCGGCTTCAAAACCTGCCTTTTCAAGGATAGGGATGTTATAGGCCTCAATAATCCTACGGATATAGGGGATCGATTTGATCAGGTCCTCGGGCATAGCCTCACGCGTGGCTTTGTAGGCATCAAACATTTCATGGCGGAAAGTGGGCACATTCAAATCAAAGACCACGGCAATATGTGTTGGATTCTCATCCTTTAGCAGCTGCTCCAGGACATTGACAAACCCTAACATGGCCGAGGTGTTTACTCCTTTGGAATTAAAGCGCGGATTCTTGATAAAGGCAAAGTAGGAACGGTAAATCAGGGCATAGGCATCCAAGAGAAAAAGACGGCGGTCGGTGGAGCTGTTTTCGGGCATAACGGGATTGATTTTATGATCAGAATTCAAAATTAGCAAAATAATTAAAGTTGCTCGCTTCTTGCTTCTAGCTGCTGGGAAAACATGCTGCCATTATCTTTCCATACTGCTGATCGATGCCCCGATTATTAAGGGCCAGAAGCCAGTTGCCAGTGGCCTTTTCTTATTCTAACACTTTATGGGTAAAGTTACAAGCTTTCTGAGGTCCGGGCAACGTGTGTTAATTGTCACTTGCAAACCATTCGGCAAACGAACTGCTGGTTTCAAACAAACGAACGCTGAAAAGGGCAATATGTTCAGGCAAGAGGAGCTTCACTTTTTCAGCAATATAGACTACCAGATTTTCGGTAGTTGGCTGAAAGGGAACCACATGATGCCGCTCGTACATCTGCCCAAGGGCGTCAAGTTTGTCCACCGGGGCTTTCTCATTGATCATCAGTGAATGATCCAGTTTGCTCACTATGTTTTCCTGTAGCAATTTCTTCAACAGAGAGAAGTCAATTACCATTCCATCCTTGCAATGGCCCGGCTCCAGAACGGGCTCCCCGCAAACGGTAACCTGGAGTTTATAGGAATGACCATGAATGCTCCGGCATAGCCCGTCATAGTTAAAAAGGGCATGCGACATCTCAAAGCCAAATTGTTTGGTAACACGTATTTTTGCCATTTCCTGTATTTTCGAAAGGTCGAAATTAGAAAAGATGTTCCAATTATTGGTAAATTGGGGTATGATCTTATCGAATTGATGCTAAAATTAAATTAAGTTTATAATCATGAATGGATGGAGAGATTCTCTTATGTAGATGCTGGAAATCAGATAAAAGTCTAATGTCTAAGATCTATTGTCTATTCGCAGGTGCACTTTTGCAAACAGTCGATAATCTGGCTCAGGATATCATGTTTGAGATAATAGAGTATGTTCTTGCCCTCTCGCCTGGAGCACAATACGCCCTTGTCTTTTAAAATTCCCAGGTGATGCGAAGTGGTCGACTGCTCGATTCCCAACAGCTCGTGTATCTCGGTTACCGTAAGTTTTTTTCCCCCTTCCAGATGCTTCAAAATGGCAATGCGCAACGGGTGAGCAATTGCTTTTAGCATATTGGCCGCCAATTCCAGCCGGTCAGCATCCAACTCCTTAACATTAATCATAGCCAAAAATTTATAAGGGGCAAAGATATAAACATTTAGCATTCAGCAAACGGAGTTTTAGCCGCATACGGATAAACTGTTAACGGTCCCATAATGCCTGGCTTCTATGACCGATTAAGTGAAATAATATCAATGGGAAATAGTTAGCAGGAATAGTAATAATATTTTCTATTTTTGAGACCTATAAAAAAGCAGGAATGACCTCTTTGGAAATCATTAAATCGCCCATTCAGGAAGAACTTATAAGTTTTGAAAGTTACTTCAAAGAAGCCATCAAAAGCGATATCCCTTTTCTTCAGATTATAATTCGTTATGTACTGAAGAAAAAAGGCAAGCAGATGCGCCCCATGTTTGTCTTCTTGTCGGCCAAGATGTGCGGTGAATTTAATGACTCCACCCACCTGGCAGCCTCTTCCATCGAGCTGTTGCACACAGCCACCCTGATTCATGATGATGTGGTGGATGAATCCTACGAACGCCGTGGAAGCTTCTCGATCAATGCCCTTTGGAAGAACAAGATTGCCGTTCTGGTAGGCGATTTTATCCTGGCCAAGGGAATGCTCAATACCCTGGACCATAAGGAATACCGCTTTTTACATCTTATCTCCAGGGCGGTCAAGGATATGAGCGAAGGTGAGATCCTTCAAATGCGCAAAAGCCGCAAGCTGGATATCGACAATGAGATCTATTTTACCATCATCCGTAAAAAAACCGCCTCCCTGATCGCCACCAGCATGGCCATGGGGGCAGCTTCCGTTGGCAGGGATGATGAAACGGTGGAAAAGATGTTCCAGATCGGACTGGATGTAGGTATTGCCTTCCAGATCAAGGACGACATTTTTGATTACCAGAGCAAGGGAATACTGGGCAAACCTACCGGCAATGACATCAAGGAAAAGAAAATCACCCTTCCCCTGCTTTATGTGCTCAATAACTGTGAACCGGGAGAAAGAAACCGTATTCTTCATATGATCAAACGCAAGAATAAGAACCAGGCCAAGGTAAAGGAATTGGTGGATCTGGTGGTAAGCCGCGGCGGTCTGGATTATGCCGCACAGCAAATGAATTATTTCTGTGATAAAGCCATTGCCGGCATCATGGAATTCCCCGAAAGCGAAGCGCGCACTGCCCTGATTGAGCTGGTAAACTATTCCATAACGAGGAAAAAATAATAGTTCCAAGATTCTCCCCAGTACTTGGGATCATGTTTCAAGAGAAGGTCCATATTGTAAACGTGCAGATTTTATGACCTTGAAAACTTTAAGAACCGCAAATACTCCATTCAAAGACTTACCCTCAACTTTGGACCCGTTGCTTTAGGCAGTGGATATCAACCCTGAAAATACTTCCTGTGGATGAAAATATTCAGTTATTTTCCTTCAGCTGAAAAACCTATAATGCTGTTTTTTTGACATTTGAAAGAGTATTAGTCCTCCATTAATTTATTTTCATCCTTTTAACGCAACCCGAATGCAAGGCGGTGATGATCTGCCTGTAATCCCCTTGATATTTCTATTTTCTGATACCCATCTGATACCCATCTGATACCTTTCTGTAACCTCAGGTTACAGAAAGGTATCAGAAAGGTATCTAAAAAGTATCAGAATCAGCATCAGTCTACAATACAGATAAAGCAGCAATGCCTGTTGTACAGGATTTTTACTTAATCTTTGATTTGGATACTGTAAACTATGACTTTGCACTTTAGCCTTTTTTCATAAAAAAAGCTGCCTGCAACAGCAGACAGCTCTTATGACAAGTTATAGATTTGCAGAATAACTCCTATTTCAATACAGCAAGGGCTGGTTCGTAATCGGGTTCATCCACTATTTCAGGAACCTGCTGGGTGTAAATGACCTTTTGATTTTCGTCCAATACAACAACCGCTCTTGAAAGCAGGTGGGCCATTGGTCCAGTGGTAATTTCCACCTGGTAGTCTTTGCCAAACTGATGGGTAGCAAAATCAGAAAGGGTGATCACGTTGTTCAGTCCTTCTGCTCCGCAAAAGCGGGCCTGGGCAAAGGGTAAATCCCTGGAGATGCACAGCACCTTGGTATTGTTCAAATTGGCAGCTTCCTTGTTGAACCTGCGTACCGAGGCGGCGCAGGTACCCGTATCCAGGCTGGGGAAAATGTTTAGTACCAGGCGGCTTCCCTGGAAATCCTTTAATGTAGCCTTTGATAAATCATTTTTTGTCAATTCGAAATCCGGAGCTTTGGTTCCTTTTGCAGGAAGTTCTCCCAGGGTCTGAATGGGATTGCCTTTAAGTGTAATGTTTGCCATAACGTTATTAGTTAAAAGTTGATTTTTTTAGTTAAACAACCAATTGCTAAAAATGTTTGGTTCCATTCCCTGTAATTTTCTCCAAGAGGTTATTGGCCAACCGGCTTGCCCCGATGCGGAAATGGTGTGGGTTTAACCATTCGGTGCCCAGTATTTCTTTTACAATGGTCAGATAAAGTAAGGCATCCTTGGGTGTTACAATCCCTCCGGCAGGTTTAAAGCCTATTTTTTTACCCGTTTCTTCATAATGCTGTTTGATGGCAAGGCACATTACCATGGCTGCCTCAGGGGTAGCTGCCTGGGGTAATTTACCAGTGGAGGTCTTGATAAAGTCGGCTCCTGATTCTATTGCCAACAGTGATGCCTGCCAAATCTGGTCAACGGTCAGTACACCGGATTCAATAATTACTTTTAAATGGGCGTTGCCAATGGCTTTTTTGATGGCTGCTATTTCATGGTGGCAAGTGTCAAAATCACCTTCCAAAAAGGCCCACAGGGGAAGCACAATATCAATCTCATCGGCCCCGTTCTCTGCGGCCATGCGGGCTTCTTCCACCTTAACCGAGCTAAAGGTCATCGAGGATGGGAATCCCCCGGCAACCGCAGCAATTTTTATTCCCCTAACGTTGAGTGTTTCCCTGACAATCCTTGCCATGTTGGGGTATACACAAATGGCCGCCACATTTTTAATGCCCGGATACTGCAAGGGAAAAAGATTTACTTTTTCCGTAAAGGCAGCGACCGAACTGTTGGTGTCGGTCGAATTAAGGGTGGTAAGATCAATACACGACAGGGCAGTTTCAAACAATGTCTTGCTGCTTGTGCTTTCTGCAGTCAACTGTATATCAATTAGCTCAGATTGAATATCTTCAAGTGATAAAGGGCAGGATTCGTATGTCATATTTGTGAGTTTAAAGTTTCAAATTTAAAGTTTCCAATTCAAAATGGCTTCTGGCTTCTGGCAAAATGGGGCAGCATGACCGAAAGACATCATAGGCTGATCAAAGCGGTTTTTGACAGTAGCTAATAGCCAAAAGCCAGCAGCTCTTCACAACAGCTTCTGATTATTCTTGTGGCGTTCACTGTCACGAAGAGTCTTCTTTTCTATGTTCCGAAGAAATGCTTCATTCAGGTCAACGCCAGTCTGGTTGGCAAGACAGACCAGCACCCAAAGCACATCGGCCATTTCATCCGAAAGGTTCTTTCCTTCCTCTGACTGTTTGAAGGACTGGTCGCCATAAGTACGTGCCATCACTCTTGCAAGTTCTCCCACTTCCTCGGTAAGAATGGCCATGTTGGTGAGTTCACTGAAATAGCGCACTCCGTAAGTCTTGATCCACTGGTCGACCTTCTGCTGGGCCTCTTTTATGGTGATATTGTGATCTTCCATAGATTTGATTTAAAAATCCTTGTTTTTTGAATCCAGGATAATGGTTACAGGCCCGTCGTTGACAAGGGAAACTTCCATATGGGCGCCAAATATGCCTGTACCGACACTTTTGCCAAGGCTTTGGTTAAAAGCATCGACAAGCTGTTCATACATCGGGATGGCAACTTGCGGGCGGGCGGCCTTAATATATGAGGGCCGGTTTCCTTTTTTGGTACTGGCATGAAGGGTAAACTGGCTGACAATGAGCATGTCCCCTTTGGTATCCTGCACCGAAAGATTCATTACCCCATTTTCATCATTGAAGATTCTGAGCTGGCAGGTCTTTTTTACCAGCCAGTCAATATCTTCCATATTGTCAGCCTCTTCAATTCCAACGAGAATCAGCAAACCTGCCGCTATTTCAGAAATCAACAAATTGTCTACTTTTACCGATGCCGAACTTACCCTTTGAATGACCAGTCTCATGCTGTGCAATTTTACAACAAACTTATAAAAACAAATGGTAACGGTAAACATTAAACACACTGCTTTGTTTAACTTAGTATTATAAAAATTAGACAAAATCATTGTTAACCATATTTGATATGTGCAGGTGGATCTTTATGACGGGTTATTTATTGCTGATCGCCTCGGGCCTTTTTGCCCAGCAGGCAGAAGTCAGGGGGCGCATTACCGATGCGCTGAGCAACGAACCGATGCCTTTTGTAAATGTGGCTGTTGCCGGAACAGGAATAGGTGCGGTAACTGACTCTGAGGGTAATTTTCGACTATCAGGCCTTACCCCGGGGTTTGTCAGAATACAGGCTTCTTTTGTGGGTTATCACCCGGTGATGTCTTCTGAAATTGAAGTGAGTAAAGCCAATGTTGCCAATGTTGAATTAAAATTGGAACGTCAGGATATCTCCCTTGACGAGGTAACTGTCAATGCCTCGCCTTTTCGTAAGACGGAAGAAAGTCCGGTATCATTAAAGACCATTGGTATTGCCGAGATTGAAAAGAGCCCGGGGGCTAACCGGGATGTTTCACGTGTGATCCAGTCCTTTGCGGGGGTGCTTTCCACGCCGGCTTACCGAAATGACATTATCATCCGGGGCGGCGGACCCTCGGAGAGCCGGTTTTACCTGGACGGAGTGGAAGTTCCCAATATCAACCATTTTGCCACGCAAGGCGCTTCGGGTGGCCCTGTCGGGATTCTGAACGCTGATTTTCTGCGCGAGGTAAACTACTACTCGGGGGCCTTTCCTGCCAACCGGGGAAATGCCTTAAGCGGGGTGTTTGAATTTGCACAGGTAGATGGCAATGCCGATAAGCTAAAATTCCGCGGTACCCTTGGCGCATCGGAACTATCGGCCACCCTGGACGGACCGGCAGGCGAAAAGACCACTTTTATCGTCTCTGCCAGACGTTCGTATCTTAAACTGCTGTTTAGCGCCCTGCAGCTTCCCTTTTTACCCACTTTCAATGACATGCAGTTCAAGGTACGCACCCGCCTTGACAAAAAGAACGAGATAACCTTTATTGGCCTGGGGGCTATTGACCTGTTTGACCTTAATCGTAATATCAAGAACCCGGATGAGCAGCAGCAGTATATTTTAAGTTATATCCCTAAAAATGAACAGTGGAGTTATACAGTAGGGGGGGTCTATAAACACTTTGAGGAAAAAGGCTATCAGACCCTGGTTGTTAGCCGCAGCCATTTGAACAATTCCAATGTAAAATACCTTGAAAATGATGAATCTTCAGCAAACAACAAGATACTGGACTATCAATCCCAGGAAATAGAAAACAAGATAAGGCTGGAAAATAATCTTCGCCTGGGACTTTTCAAATTCAACATGGGAGCTAATATTGATTTTTCAAGCTATACCAACACTACCCTGCAGCGCCGGTTTTATGAAGGCGGTATTCAGGCAGTGAATTATGACACTTCCCTAAACCTTGTAAAATATGGTATTTTTGCACAGGCAAGCCATAGTTTTTTGCAGGAACGTCTTAGCTTATCAGCCGGGCTTCGCACGGATGCCACCAATTATTCATCCTCCATGAGTAACCTGTTAAAGCAGCTGTCTCCGCGCTTTTCCGCCTCTTACCTTTTTGCACCAGCATGGAGCATTAACTTTAACACGGGAAGATATTTCCAGCTTCCGGCCTATACCACCCTGGGGTACAAGCAAGACAATGTTTTGGTGAATAAGGAAAATGAACTAAAATACATCTCGGTGGATCACCTGATCGGGGGGATCGAGTATCAGCCCCAACCAACAATGATGTTTTCTGTGGAAGGTTTTTTAAAGCAGTACCGTCATTATCCGTTTTCTGTGAACGACCAGATATCGCTGGCTAACAAGGGGGCCGACTATGGGGTGATCGGCGATGAAGAGGTTGTTTCCACCTCCCGGGGCAGGGCCTACGGGGCTGAATTCCAGGCAAGGATCAAATCCGATAAGGGCTTTAACCTGAATCTTTCCTATACCCTGGTAAGAAGTGAATTTCAGGACCGCAACAACCGTTATTTTGTTTCTTCCTGGGACAGCAAACATATTTTAAGTTTAACAGGCAGTGCTTCCTTAAAGAAGAACTGGCGTATTGGTTCAAGATTCCGTTATGTTGGAGGTCTTCCTTATACCCCCTATGATTTGGAAAACTCCTCACTGGTAGAAGTATGGAACCTGCGCGGGGGCCCCCTAACAGATAATTCAAGGCTGAATGCAGAACGCTTTCCTGCTTTTCACCAACTGGATGTAAGGGTGGACAAGGCTTATTACCTGAAAAAAATGAACCTGAGGTTTTATGTTGACATTCAGAACCTGTATAATTTCCAGGCCAAGTCGCAGGATATTGTGGTTCGCCAGCAGGATGAACAGGGCCATTATGTGACGACAGACAATGGTACCCGGTATGTTCTCCGAACGGTAAAAAACACCTCGGGAACGGTACTACCTACCATTGGCATACAGGTGGAATTTTAAAAGCTGTTGGCTTTTTATTGTGGCAAGGGCAACTGAAAATTACCTGCAACAATTCCTTTTACAGTGATATCTTCATCCAGGTTTTACCATCGTAAGGCTTAACCATTTAAACGTATCTCTATCTCTTTCAACTGTTCTTCAGTTGCAGTTGAAAGGATTTTAAACCTGTCGGCGGGAAAGCTTATAGTTCTCCCATCTGTAAGTTCAATAAAGACCTTCCTGCCTTCACTCCAGGCATTTAACGCAATGGGCTCAGCAATGAGATTGTTGTCAACGTACATGGAATTCATTATGTTTTGCGTATAAAAATAAGCTATTTTCAAATACTAACTTTTCAATTTGCCGTATTACTTTAGGACTCAAATTCTGGTTCCTGGCTAATTTTACCGGATCAAGCCAGAATTTACATTCTCCCTCTGGTGTTGCAACATGAATATAAGGCGGTTCATTGTACCTCATCAGAATAAAAATGAAACCTGAAGGCGCCAATACGTAAAATGGTAGGCATTTTCCTGAAAATGAAAAGTTTGGTGAAGTTACAAAAAAATAAATTAAGGAACTTCATTTCTTCAATTGACGACTTTGTTTACTTGATTTAAAAATTATCGATTACATTTGTTTACCATGATCACACTTTGCATTCAACCTTCCATAACCGATCCGTATTTTAACCTGGCGGCAGAAGAATATTTCCTGAAGCAGTTTCAGGAGGATATTTTTATGCTTTGGCGAAGTGTGTCATCGGTAGTGGTGGGCAAGCATCAGAACGCGCTGGCTGAGATTAACCATGAGTTTGTGCAGGCAAATCAAATACCTGTTGCCCGAAGACTTTCCGGAGGGGGAACGGTCTTCCATGATTTGGGGAATTTGAACTTTACTTTTATCCGCACGGTAGAGAAAATACAGGAAGTCAACTTCAAAATCTTTACCCTACCTATTGTTGAAGCGCTTCGCAAATCGGGTATTGAAGCTACTACAACCGGGCGCAACGACCTGTTGATTGACGGCAAAAAAATATCGGGCAATGCTGCCCATGTTCATAAAAACCGGGTACTGTTTCATGGAACCCTGCTTTACAATAGCCAGCTGGATGCCCTGAAGGGTGCGCTGAATATGGATCTTTCCCACTTTGAAGACAAGGCCGTTCAGTCCAACAGGAGTCAGGTAACCAACATCGCCACTTACATGGATAAGCCTTTAAGTGTTGAAGACTTTTGTCACCGCCTGTTTTGGGATATTGAGACGCAGCTGCCCGGACCTGAGAAGTATATTCTCAATAATCAGGATATGGAAGCTATCCAGAAGCTGAGTGATGCGAAATACCGAACCTGGGAATGGATCTATGGCTATTCGCCCCGTTACCGGTTTAACAATTGGCTGACCCTTGACCAAGGTAAAATAGACATCAGTCTACTGGTAGAAAAGGGTCTGCTGACGGAGCTTCTTATTTCAGGACCTTTTAGTGACCAATTAAGGCATTTGATTGAAGAATGCATGATTGGCTCGCCACACGATTTTAAGGCCATAAAAGAGCGTTTAAAGGCCTTAAACGGGTTTCTGCTTGATGCCGGGATAGAGCCAGAGCAACTGGCCCGGGCCATGTTTTAAATCAAATGGAAGCTTTGAGCAGAGGGCAAAAGGCAAGGAGCTGTTTCCCCCGAGTCATCAGTGTCCCATTATGCCCTAAAAAAAAGCCTGCCCCCTAAAAGGACAAGCTAATTTTTTCTAAACCAAACCATAGTACTAAGATACAACTTTATTGTCGAATAAATATTTTATAAGCCCATTTATCTAAAGAAATACTAGTTATTTTTTTAAGTTTGACATTATCACCGGAGAAATAATCGAGGTAGTTGCCTTTTTTATTTAAATCCAGGCTTACTTCCACTGGCTCAGCCGATAAGTTGAACACAGCCAGTATCTGGTTATCCTCTTTTTCGCGGGTAAAAGCAAGTACTTTTTGGGGCAGGTTGGTAGTTACAATGGTTAGCTGTCCGCCAGCTTCCCCGTTCCACAGCGCCTTTTGTGATTTTTTCAGCTGAATCAGTTTTTGGTAGAACTGCTGCATTTCCAAATTGCTCCAGTTGATGGAGTCCTTTTCAAAAAAGGCCAGTCGTCTATTCAGCCCGGCTTCCTGTCCGGAGTAAATCAATGGCATTCCCGGTACAGTAAAGGTTAATGCCGCCATTGTTTTGACTGCATCGCCCAGGCGCTCATATTCGGTGCCGTTCCAGCTATTCTCGTCATGATTGGAGGTAAACTGAAGGGCATAGGTTTTTTCCGGGTAAACGGAGTCTTCCCTTACGAGAAGAGAGTCCATCGACTGGGCCGTCTTTTTTCCCTGGGCCACGTCGTTCATCAAATGGTGGAAGGCCCAGCCGTAATTGATGTTAAAAGCCTTGTTCAGCAGGTCCATCTGGTCCTGGTTCTCGCCAAGCATAAATACCTGTTTGATGGAATCGAGCGACAGCCGGGCCTTTTCCCAGAACTCGGTGGGTACGCCTCCTGCAAAATCACAGCGGTAGCCGTCAATATCGGCTTCTTTGACCCAAAACTTAAGGGCATCGAGCATGGCCTGACGCATTTGCTGGTTGTTGTAATTCAGATCTGCCGTATCGTGCCAGTCGGCTACCGGTGAAACCACATTGCCCAGCGAATCCTGGGTGTACCAATCCTTGTGGTCTTTCATCCATACATTGTCCCAGCCCGTATGGTTACCCACCCAGTCGATCATCACCTTGAAACCCATCTCGTGTGCACTTTTGACCAGGGCCTTGAAATCGTCCATGGTGCCGAACTCAGGATTGACTGCCTTGTAATCACGCACAGAATAGTAGGAGCCAAGAGTGCCTTTACGGTTCTTTACTGATATGGGTTGAATGGGCATGAACCAAAGGATATCCACTCCCATTTCTTTCAGCCGGGGAAGGTGTTCCTTAAAAGCATTAAAGGTTCCTTCAGGAGTATATTGGCGAACATTCACCTCATACATCACAGCATTTTTACTCCACTCCGGAAAGTTGGCCTGACCCACCGGACCTGAGGCGACTTCTTTTTTTGCACCGGGCTGGCAGGAGACCATGGCCAGTATAGCCAGTGCAAGGATCAACAGCTTTGATAGTTTGTTCATGAGTATAGGTTTTAGTTTTAATTATTTTCAAATAACTATTGCAAGTAACTTTTCCAAAGCCTTATTATAATTTATAAAGCTTTGGAAAAGTTTATTAATCAATTAATTCAATTCAATGATCATGGCCGATAAGCCGGGCAATTTCAGGTTGGCAAGGTCAGGAATGACAGCTCCTGAAATCACTTCTTTTCCTGAGCGGGCATTTCCCATGGCTTCTGCAAAACGGCCGGTAGACAGGGTCTTTTCTGTCTGGTTTTTATTGAGTACTACCATCACTTTTTGTTTGTCCAAGGTTCGGAAATAGACATATATCCCTTCTTCGGGAGCAAAATGTTTTAGTGCACCTGAATGAACAGCCTCGCAGGTCTTTCTCCAGTTAAGCACTTTTTTGATGTACTGCTGTGCCTGTTTCTGGGTATCTGAAAGCCCTTCGCCTGTAAAGGCATTCACCTTATCGCCCGCCCATCCGCCGGGGAAGTCAGAGCGGATAATACCGTCATCTTTCTGCCCGGGACTGGCCATCAGTATTTCGGTTCCATAGAATATTTGCGGGATACCCCTCATGGTGGCATAATAAACGATGCCCATTTTTAAAAGATCCGGGTTCTCGTTCATCTGGGTATAAAACCTTTGCATGTCGTGGTTGTCGGGAAAGATAACCAGTTTTTCGGGGCTGGGATACAGAAAATCGTTGGCCAGCATTTCATAAAGAGGAAACAGATCACTGGAATTGGCATCTTTTAATGTCTTTATAACAGCATCGTTTAATGGGAAGTCCATCAGTCCGGGGAGTTTGGAAACATAGCCGTCCTTGTTCACTTTGCCCTTTTGCCAGTAAGACACAATGGACGGGTGAAGGCTCCATTCTTCTCCCACGATATAAAAGCCGGGGTATTCTTCCAGCATGCGAGAGGTCCATTGGGCCATGGCATTTTTATCGGGATAGGGGTAAGTGTCCATGCGAATGCCATCCAGCCCCAGGTATTCGGTCCACCAGATGCTGTTTTGAATCAGGTAGTTGGCCATGAACGGGTTGCGCTGATTTAGGTCTGGCATGGAAGGAACAAACCATCCGTCGGTCATGGCCCGCTTGTCGGTTTCCGAGGCATACGGATCCATGTTGACCGTGCGGCGGTGGGTGGTGATCTTATACTGGGGGTAGTTATTGATCCAGTCCACCGCGGGCATGTCGTTCATCCACCAGTGTTCCGATCCGATGTGGTTAAAGATCATGTCCATCATCAGCTTCATCCCTTTTTGGTGGGTCTTGCTGGCCAGTTCCCGGTACTCCTCATTGCTCCCATAGCGGGGATCTACCCGGTAAAAGTCAGTAGTTGAATAGCCATGGTAGGATACCCGGGTCATGTTGTTTTCCAGCACCGGGTTGACCCAGATGGCCGTAAAGCCCATATCCGACAAGTAATCCAGATGATCGCTTATCCCTTTCAGGTCGCCCCCGTGACGGCCATTCTTATCGCTTCGGTTGGGCAATTCTTTCATGCCCGAAACGGCATCATTGGCAGGGTTGCCATTGGCAAAGCGGTCGGGAGTGATCAGGTAAATCACATCGGAGGCATCAAATCCACGCCGTAAGGCTGAGCCCTTTTCCCGCTCTTTCAATTCAAAAGTATAACTGGCCGTTTCCTTTGCACTTTTTTTAAACCGTATGGCAAAGCTGCCCGGCTTTGTTTCCGGGGCGATGGTAAGGTCGATAAATACATAGTTGGGACTGTCCTGCCGGCTAACGGAAGTGACCCTTACCCCCGGGTAATCTATATTGATTTCGCTGCCTGCTATTCCTGGTCCGTGCACCATCAGCTGAAGCGAGGGATTTTTCATCCCTACCCACCAGTTAACAGGTTCCACACGATCTACATTTAAGGCAAAGGCAGCGAAACTGATCAGGGCAAAAAATAACAAGGGTAGAATTCTCATAATCGTGGTTGGTAAAAGTTTATATCTCTGTTTGTTAGTTGGTTTTCTTTTCATGGACCGGTTGGTTGTCAACCGTAAGCTCACCCTTGGAAGGCAACTCATAATCCTTGTTGCCTATGATCAGCTGGATGGCTTGTCTGGAATGGTTGATCACCCTGAAATGATGGGTGTCCATGGACAGCTCCAGGTGCGCTCCGCGGAAATTGATACGGAACGTGTAGGCGGTCCAGCCTTTGGGGATAAAGGGATTAAACAGTAGCCTGCCATCGCGTACTCTCATGCCCCCAAAGCCTTGTACAAAAGCCATCCAGGTTCCTCCCATACTGGTAATGTGACACCCATCGGCCGTATCGTTGTTATAATCGTCCAAATCAAGGCGCGCGGTGCGCAGATACAGCTCATAGGCTTTTTCATGTTTACCCAAAGAGGCCGCCATAATGGCGTGCACACAACTGGAAAGGGAGGATTCATGCACAGTCAGGGGTTCATAGAAATCAAAATGACGTTCAATGGTTTCTCGGTCAAATTGATCCTCAAACCAGTAGATGCTTTGCAGGGTATCGGCCTGCTTGATATACGGCGAGCGAAGTATTCGGTCCCACGACCATTTCTGGTTGATAGGCCGCTCCCGGGGATCCAACTCGCTTACCGGGATCAGCTCCTTGTCTAAAAAACCATCCTGCTGCAGGTATATCCTGCGCTTGAAATCGTAGGGGAAATACATTTCCTTGATGATCTTTTTCCAGCGCGAAGTCTCCTTCAGCTCTTTAAACTGCAACTTTTTTACCAGCTCTTCAAACAGCAGCGGATGTTCCTTTTTGAGGTACTCGATGGCTTCCAGGGTGTATTTTAAAGTCCACACCGCCATATAGCTGGTGTGGAAGTTGTTGTTCACATTGTTTTCATACTCATTTGGACCGGTCACTCCCAGGAGTACGAATTTCTTTTTCTCTTCCGACCAGTTGATCCGCTGGCTCCAGAAGCGCGAGAGGGCCAACAATACTTCAAATCCATAGGGGGCCAGGTATTCCACATCGCCCGTATAGTTGATATAGTTGTAAATGGCATAGGCAATGGCACCATTTCTGTGAATTTCCTCAAAAGTGATCTCCCATTCGTTGTGGCATTCTTCCCCGTTGATGGTCACCATCGGATAAAGGGCAGCACCATCTTTAAATCCAAGTTTTGCGGCATTCTCAATGGCCTTGGGCAAATGTTTGTAGCGATACAGCAGAAGGTTCTTGGAGACCATCTGGGGAGAAGTGCCAAGGGTAAAAGGCAGACAGTAGGCCTCGGTATCCCAGTAGGTCACCCCCCCGTATTTCTCACCGGTAAAGCCCTTGGGACCGATATTCAGTCTTTCGTCATCGCCAAGGTAAGTCTGGTTAAGCTGAAAGATGTTAAAGCGGATACCCTGCTGGGCAGCCACATCTCCTTCAATATGAATATCGCTGGTCTCCCATCGTTTGGACCATGCTTTTTGCTGGGCCTTGAAAAGCTTGTCAAAGCCTGCTTCAACAGCCCTGCCGGTAGCTTTTCCGGTAGCCTGCTCCAATTTTTCAACCGGGTAATAAAGGGTGGAAACAATGGCGGCAAACTTTTCAATGGTAAGCTCATCCTCCTTGTTCATCTTGACCGAAACTTTAACCCCTATATATTTTTCCTTTTCAATGGTTTCCATGAGCGGGTCAATACTTTCTCCATTCAGATAAGTTCGGAAATCCATGCCCGTGCTTAACTGGAAGGCGGTCTTTTTGGTCTCCATCCGCACCAGTGCGCTGGAACCGCTGATACGCGTGCTTTTCCCGATCCAGAAGTTCTCATCATAGTTGGAATCTTCATTGACCACATTGCCGTCAATGTAAGGAGTGGCGGTGATGGTGCCTGAAAAGTTTACCGCCCTGACCGAGTAGCGGATCGCCCCGATCTCCTGGTCGGCAATGCTTAAAAAGCGGCTGGCCTTCACTTCCACGATCTTTCCCGAAGGTAGTGTAGCTACAAAGTGGCGGAACAGTAAGCCGGATCTCATGTCCAGGTGACGGTAAAAGGAATCCATACGGGCATGGTTCAAATCCAGTTCTTCCCCATCCACCTCGATGTCGATGCCAATCCAGTTGGTCGCATTCAGGATTTTGGCAAAGTATTCGGGATAGCCGTTTTTCCACCAGCCCACCCGGGTCTTGTCCGGATAATAGACCCCGGCCACATAGCTGCCGCGAAGGCTGTCGCCGGTGTATTTTTCCTCAAAGTTGGCCCGCTGGCCCGTACGCCCGTTGCCTATGCTGAGCAGGCTTTCTGTGATGCGGTTTTCCTCCGGGTGAAAGTCCTGCTCTATAATTTTCCACTCATCATGGTTGATGTAGTTTTTCATAGGATCGTATTTTTTTTATTCATTGCTGAAAAGGTTGCAAAGTCTCTATTTATGGGATTAAACAATTAATTGTTAGAATGCCTGCAATAGCTTTTCATAGGTAAAGCCTTCAAAGCCCGGGATTACCCTATCGGCCATTGCAAGGGTTTGATCATCCCCGATTCCCACACTGTACATGCCGGCATTGCGGGCCGCTTCGATGCCGGCAATGGCATCTTCAAAAACCACGCAGTGTTCCGGTTTTATACCCAGCCTATCGGCCCCCCTTAAAAAGACTTCCGGGTTGGGCTTGGCCTCGGTGATGGAGTTACCGTCCACCACCACATCGAACATCTCATTCAGGTGAATCTGCTCAAGGATCATAGGGGAGTTCTTGCTAGCCGAGCCCAAGGCCACCTTGATGCCTTTATCGCGTATTTCCTGAAGAAACGTCTGAACCCCTGGTAAGATCTCCTCAGGAGTCATCTGCTTGATGTAACTTACATAAAGGGCATTTTTCTTCTCGGCCATGGCCAGCTTCTCGGCCTGGGAAAATCGCAAGTTTCCTATCTCCAGTAAAATCTCCAGCGAGCGCATACGCGATACCCCTTTTAGCCGCTCATTGTCTTCCTGTGTAAAGTCAAAGCCCAGCTCTTCGGCCAATGCCCGCCATGCGATATAGTGGTATTTGGCCGTATCCACAATTACCCCGTCAAGGTCAAAAATACATGCTTCTATTTTTTTCATTTTTGATCAATATCTTCAACAAAAAGTACACTTACCGCGGCCACAATTAGTGAGGCCCCTCCCAGCACCAGAGCATAAATGGCATGCCCGTGAAACAGGGTCTTGGTGAAAAAGCCAAGGATGCTGGCTGCAAAAATCTGGGGAATGACAATAAAGAAATTGAAGATCCCCATATAGGTTCCCATCTTCCCGGCAGGCAGCGATCCGGTTAATATGGCATAAGGCATCGACAGGATGCTGGCCCAGGCAATGCCAATGCCAACCATCGAAATCAATAACATATGGGGGTCTTTCACCACAAAAAAGGACATCAGTCCCAGTCCCCCGATGGTAAGAGAAATGGCATGGGCCACTTTACGGCTGGTCAGGCGGGCCAGAACCGGGAGCACAAAGGCCATCAATGCGGCAAATCCGTTATAGATGGCAAAGAGAAACCCGACCCAGTTGGCCCCTTCGTTGTAAAGGGCGGTGGTGGTATCGCTCGTGCCGTAGATATGGCTGGTCACTGCCGGGGTGGAATAGATCCACATGGCAAAAAGGGCAAACCAGGAAAAGAACTGTACAAGGGCCAGTTGCCGCATGGTTTTTGGCATGTTCATCAAATCGCTCATCACTTCCACCAGCCCGTTGCGCGTTAGCCCCTGCCGGGTATTCCAGGCCGTGACAAGCAGAATGATTCCAAAGACAGAAAGGCCCACGGAAATAACAAACAGTTCTTTTTCCCATCCCATGGCGTAAATCAGGTAACTGAAAGCCAAGCCGGTGAAAAGCCACAGGAAGCCCTGGGTGAAAAAGCTTTTCAGCAATTCAACCGGGGGGCGGGATACAAAACGCGACAGGCCCTGGCTTTGAATTTTCTCTTCTTCAAACTCCTTCAGCTGCTCAGGGCTGTATTCACGGGTTCGGATCACGGTCCACAGTACGGCCAGAAAGAATACGGCCCCGCCAAGATAGAAGGAATACCTTACCGAAGGGGGTATTTTCTGACCGGCTTCAGCCACATTGGCCACATTTAGCCAGTTGCTCAGAATATAAGGCAGTCCGGAGGCAATCACGGCCCCCAGCCCGATAAAGAAACTTTGCATGGCAAACCCGCTGGTCCGCTGCTCGGAAGGAAGCATATCACCCACAAAAGCACGAAAAGGCTCCATGGAAATGTTAATCGAAGCATCCATGACCCACAGCATGCCTGCCGCTACCCACAGCGAAGGGGAATTGGGCATGACCAAAAGGGCCAGGGAGGCCAGGATGGCTCCTGCCATAAAAAACGGGCGGCGCCGCCCGAAACGGCCCCAGGTCTTGTCGCTCATATGGCCAATGATGGGCTGCATCACCAGCCCAGTCACCGGTGCGGCAATCCACAGAATAGGAATAGCATCAATGTTGGCCCCAAGGGTTTCAAATATACGGCTTACATTGGCATTCTGAAGGGCAAAGCCAAACTGGATGCCCAAAAAGCCAAAACTCATGTTCCAGATCTGCCAAAAGCTTAATGCAGGTTTCTTCTTCATTGGTTGATTTTAATTGGTTTAATTAATTCAATGTCGGGTTTCGTTAATTTTCAACATAGTAAAGATAATTTTATTCAACAATGCGCAACAGCTTTACGCATACCATGCCCTGTACCATAGGATTAAATGTCCGGAATTAAACAAAGAAAGACCTGAAAGAATTTTCAGGATATCTGATGAAGTTGTAAATGGAATTTCTAAAAGTGGAACTAACGCTACAAATATAAAGAATCTTTTTGGTAACAAACAAACCTCCACAGGGCTGTATCCCCTTATTTTACTGGCAAAACACAGCTGTTGAGACGCAAAAATCCCATTGCAAACGTTTGCAGCCATAATTATTTTTTTTTTTGTTGGGGCATTAATTTTCTATCCCGATAAACCTACCAAAGACCTTCAACAGGTAGTTTCCCAGGAAAATATTTTCGTCAAAGGGAAAATAACCCAAAAAGTAAAGGTAAAAACCTTATTTTTACAAGGTGTTACTTTTTAATAAAATCATGTTATCATGTCTGTAACCCGTTTTGGTATCTCCATTGAACAGCCTTTGCTCGAAGCGCTGGACGAATACGTCAAAGAAAACCAGTTCACCAACCGCTCGCAGGCCATCCGCCAGCTGGTCAACAAGAACCTGGTGGAACAGAAATGGCAGTGCAATCACCAGGTGGCCGGTGCTATTACCCTTTTGTATGATCCCACAAAAAGAGATATTCTCAACCAGATAGCCTCGGTTTTGGAGAACTACCACAGTGAAGTACTGTCCTCCCAGCGCTTTATGCTCGAGGCCAGCAAGTGGCTGGAGATTGTGGCCGTGAAAGGTCAGGCCCACAGGCTTACCGGGCTTTCCGAAGCCCTTATTTCCATCAAGGGCCTGTTTCATGGCAAGTTAAGCATGAGCCGTTGCGATTAGTTTACAAAACCTTCAAATAGAAAATTCATGGAAGTCAATTCTTCTTTCCCGTCCGATAAACTCTCAGCCCTTGAAAAATGGTTCGGCCAACGAAAAGGCTCTATCGTAGCTTTTTCCGGGGGCATCGATTCCACCCTGGTACTGTATCTTGCCCGAAAATTCCAGGGCAGGGAAAATGCCATCGGGGTGATCTCCCATTCGGAAAGTCTTAAAAACCGTGATTTCCTTCAGGCCCAAGACTTCTGCCAGGAGTTCGATATCCACCTGGAAGTGATTGTCACCCAAGAGCTCCAGGATGAGCGCTACAACCAGAACCCGGTGAACCGCTGTTATTTCTGCAAAGAGCATCTGTTTCACGATTTGAGTGAGATCTGTGAAAAGTACCCCGGCTTTGAGGTGCTGAGCGGTACCAACGCGGATGATCTGGGTGATTACCGCCCGGGCATCGATGCGGCCCGTAAGTTCCAGGTGCAGTCACCCATGGTCGATTGTAAAGTGAGTAAGGAGGAACTGAGGCAAATAGCCCGGCAGTTTAATCTTCCCAACTGGGACAAGCCTGCCTCTCCATGTTTGAGCTCCCGTATCCCATATAATCATACGGTAACGGCCCAAAAACTCAGGCAGATCGAGGCGGCCGAAGAAATCCTGAACAGTTACGGCTTTGCCGATGTCAGGCTGCGCCACTTCGGGACTTATGGCAAAATCGAAGTGCTAAGGGAAGATCTTTCCAAACTTCGAATGGTGCAGCATGAAGTGGTGGAAAAAATTACCGCTCTCGGCTTTGATCATTGTGAGATCGACCCCGAAGGACTGGTATCGGGCAAAATGAACCGGGTTATCAATCACCAAAAAAACCAATAACATGAGAATACTGTACTACGACTGTTTTGCCGGTATCAGCGGCGACATGAACCTTGGGGCTCTGATCGACCTTGGCGTGGATGCCGGTTATCTGGAAAATGAATTGCGTAAACTCCACATCGAAGGTTTTCACCTGGTGATTAGCCAGGATCTGAGAAGAGGCATTTCGGGTACCAAAGCCGAGGTGATTGTTGAAAATCCTGATAATGAAAAGCACCGTCACCTGCGACACGTCGAAGAGATCATCAACAACAGCACCCTTTCTGAAACAGTGAAGCAGAATTCTCTGAAAATATTTAAGCTGATTGCCTATGCCGAGGCCCGGGTTCACAATATACCGGTGGAAAGGGTTCATTTTCATGAGGTGGGCGCACTCGATTCCATTGCCGACATTGTGGGAGCGGCCATCTGCCTGGACGCTTTGAAAGTGGATAAGGTGATGTCTTCTCCCATCCAGCTGGGTGGGGGAATGGTCAAATGTGCCCATGGCATCATGCCTGTGCCTGCTCCCGCCACGTCCCTTATCGTGGAGGGTGTCCCGGTCAGAACCGGCCTTGTTCAGCATGAAGCAACTACCCCAACGGGGGCTGCTATTTTGGTGGCCATGGTGGATGAGTTTACCGCACAGATCGACTTTAAAATCACCAGAACAGCTTACGGCATCGGCCACCGTGATGTCTCCGAAGTCCCTAATGTCCTTAGAGTTTATCTTCTTCTAGAGGATAATTCGGCTGAAGGGCTAAAAGAAGAAACAGCCACCGTCCTGGAATGCAACATTGATGATATGAATCCCGAGCGCTATGATTTTATCATGGAGCAGCTTTTTGCCTCAGGGGCCAGCGATGCATGGCTAACGCCTGTGATCATGAAAAAGTCAAGGCCTGCCACCCAGCTCAATGTGCTGTGTGCCCCTGATAAAGTCGCCCGGATGAAGCAACTTATCTTCACTCATACCACTACCATTGGCTTGCGCGAATCGGTGATTCACAAAAGCGTACTGCCAAGAGAAGAAATAACCGTTGACACCAGATTTGGGACAGTTAGGGTGAAGCAATGCCTGTATGAAGGAAAAGTAGTTCGCTCGAAACCTGAGTCGGATGATGTAAAGGCCATTGCCCTTAGGGAAAATATAAGCATTGATGAGGTGGAACGCGAAGTGATAAAAGCCTTGTGATATGACGCTAACTGACATTTTTGAGAAATACAAACGCGGGGAACTGGAGCTGACCGAGGCCCTTCAAATGGTTTCAGACCATGGAATGCTGGAAATGGGCTTTGCCACCATCGATACCGACCGGCTGCAACGAACAGGCCTTCCCGAGATGATATACGCGGCCGGCAAGACGGTAGAACAGGTAAAACGCATTGCTGAAAGAATGTACCAAAACGGAATTGATATTCTGGCCACAAGGGCAACCCCCGAAATGTATGAAGCCGTAATGGAAGTGGTGCCCCAGGCCCGGTACAATGCCATGGCCCGCACCATCAGCTTTAAGCACCAGGAGGGCCTGCACGGTAAAGGATACATTGCCGTGGTGGCTGCAGGTACTTCCGATATGCCCGTGGCGGAAGAGGCCGCCGAAACTGCCCGCTTCCTGGGCAACGAGGTGAAAACCATTTATGATGTGGGCGTTGCTGGCATTCACCGGCTGTTTCACAAGCTGGATGTGATCCGCGGTGCAAGGGTGATTATCGTGGTGGCCGGCATGGAAGGTGCGCTGGGAAGTGTGGTGGGAGGCCTGGTAGACAAGCCTGTTATTGGAGTACCTACCAGCATTGGCTACGGGGCTAATTTCCAGGGCCTGTCGGCCCTGTTGTCCATGCTCAACAGCTGCGCGAGCGGCATTTCGGTAGTAAATATCGACAACGGATTCGGAGCCGCCTGCCAGGCTTCCCTGATCAATAAGCTATAAAAAGATGAACGAGTTAAACGTACTGATGTTAACCGCCCTGTCACTCGGGTTTATCCATACCCTTTTGGGGCCGGATCATTACCTGCCGTTTATCGTGCTGAGTCGGGCACGCAAATGGTCATTGGCCAAAACAATGTGGATTACTGCCATAGGTGGGGTGGGGCATATTGCCGGGTCGATAGTTCTGGGGGTAACCGGCGTAGCTCTTGGCATCAGTTTGAGCAAGCTGGAACTGATCGAACAGACCCGGGGTAACCTGGTAGCCTGGATGCTTATGGTCTTTGGCTTTTTTTATACCGTCTACGGAGTGATTCATTTTTTGCACAGAGGGCACCACCGGCATCTTCCAAAATTCCTGCTGCCCAAATCCATACGCAAATACCGTCACCTGCCCATTACGGAAGCAGAACAAACAAGGGAGGACACCACCAAACTTACCCCCTGGATATTGTTTCTGATCTTTGTTTTCGGACCCTGCGAGGTGCTGATCCCACTGTTGATCTTCCCGGCCTCCAAGCATGACTGGACCGGCATTTTTGCCGTTTCCACCCTTTTTGGCATCGCGACCATTTCGACCATGCTGCTTACCGTTTTTATCGGTTATACCGGCACTTCCCTGATCCGCTTTAAGCAGGTTGAAAGGTACATGCACATGATTGCCGGATGCATCATTCTGATCTCGGGCATCGGCATTCGGTTTATGGGATGGTAAGAAAATAGGGTGCTAATCCGATTCATTTGCCTACTTTTGCAGCTCAATTTCTTAAATCTGCTATGGATTTCAACTCTTTTTCAATATACCGGCCCAAGATGGAATACCGCCGTTTTGGCAAAACCAACAAACGGGTAAGTGTAATCACCCTGGGTGGAATGCGTTACCGCAATGCCCACCTGGATCCCCGTGATGAAGTGGGGCCGGATACCCTGGCACAATGCCGCGACACGGTGGAAAAAGCCCTGAAACAAGGCATCAATTTGATAGAAACCGCTTACGGGTATGGCAAAAGTGAACATGCCTACGGCATCGTACTAAACGATCAGCTGAAAATTAAGCGGTCTTCCTATTTCCTGATGACCAAAGGCAGCCCAAAGACCGCCCAGGAGACCCGCAGCCTGGTTGAGTCCCAGCTAAAAGCCTTAAAGACGGATTACCTTGATTTTTATGCCTGGCACGGGATCAATACCCTGGAGCTTTATGAAACGGCCTGCGCCACGGGCGGTCCGGTGGAAGAACTGTTAAAGATGAAAAAGGAAGGCATCATCGGCCATATCGGCTTTAGCACCCACGCCCCGCTTGATGTGATTATCAAAGCCATTGATACCGATCTTTTCGACTTTGTCAACCTGCATTATTACTATTTTTTCCAACGCAACCTTCCGGCTGTCGACCTGGCATATGCCAAAGATATGGGGGTTTTTATCATCTCGGCCAACGACAAGGGAGGTCAGCTTTTCCGCCCTTCCCAAAAGCTGAAGGAACTGACCGCCCCGCTGCACCCGCTGCAGTGGAATGCCCGTTTTTGCCTTTCGCATCCCGGCATCCATACTTTATCTTTTGGACTGCCGGTAACCGTGCAGTTTGAAGATCTGAACGGCATCTTTCCCGCCCCTTCGCCTCTTTCAGAACAGGATGCGCAAATCAAACAACTATTGGATGATCAAAAGCTACTGGACCCCTATTCCGGTTTTGATCCCTACTGCATGGAGAATGACCCCTCGGGGCTGAATATCCCCGAGATCCTGCGCTTTCGCATGATGTGGAAATGCTACGATATGCTGGATTTTGGCGTTTACCGCTACAACATGTTCCAGGAAAAAGGCCACTGGTTTCCCGGCAGTTTTCCTACAGAAGAAAATCTTGCCATGGTGGATACTTCGCGCATCCCAGCGGATGTTCCCGTGATAGAGCTGATCCGCCAAACCCACAAGGGGCTCTACAGGCCAAAGAAATCATAGTTCTGTATTTCTTGCTTTAAATCATTGAAATTGGTTGACAACACTTCCGTTTTAACCCATTGACTACCCTGGGATAGATGATCCCGGGGCTGCAAAAGCATTCCTTAATTATCCGCAGTAATAATCAATTCTCTTCTGTGACTTATCCTTTATTCACCTGTTTCATGATTGCTTCAAACCTTCTTCAAACCCCCTTCAGTATTAATTCGAATATAATTCGATTATAATACATATATAATACGTAAAACTTCGAATTATATTCGAATTATATTTGAACAAGATTCGAATTATATTCGAATTATATTAGAGGCAGGTTAGAAGCAATCATGAAGCAGGTCTGAAGCAAACCTCAATAAAAAGAATCTGAAAGGATACATCGAATCCATGCTGAATGCTTTGAAATGATTTTGGATGATTTTTTCAACAATACTAGATAAGATGAGAAGGATAAATATTTTTGGGTAAAAATGGCTTATTTGTTGAGATACAGAACACTTATCTGACAATGTTAAATTGGACTGATTATAAATAATAAAAATATATGGTTTTATAGGGTAACCTTTTGAGGTTTTTGGGAATTAACTAGTATACCATCATAAAATTTTATTATGGATAGAATACATACCTAAATAGAATATCTTA
>DATGYU010000262.1:0-4949 GCA_035297625.1 Prolixibacteraceae bacterium | reverse complement strand
TCATCGGTAGCAGTACCCACATTGGTCTTTTTAATAGTCAGCTTATCCAATACAGGTCTTTGATTGGCAGCATAGGTTTCGGAGGCGGTATCACATAAAAAGCCAAAGGTGACCGCATTGTAGATCGTATTCTGGTGGATGGTAAATTCTGAGTTCATCGGGCAGGTATAATTGCCAAACCACCTTTCATGGCCCGGCCAGTCGGTTACATTGGAAGGATAGATGCTTTTGAAAGCCCAGGCCATTTGCCAGGGGCCCTGTCCAGTATCATATGATTCCTTGCGCCATGGCCCGTATGGAGTAATTCCCGGGGCCATCTCATCTTTGCCGTTGTACCATGAGTCCAGATGCATCACTCTTTCAGGGCGTCTTTCCCCAAGGCCTGTGATCCAGGTAGTATTCAGTGGGTTATTGCCCAAAAAGTAATCAGCTGTATTCTGAATGCAGGTCTTATAGCTTTTGGCAGTGGCCGCATCAGTATCCTTGACAAGGTACCATCCCATGATAGCTTCGAATACCTTTGGGGTAGTCGACTGTCCTACCAGCATTGGCATATAGAAATCTCCCCCCCAGCGGCAGGCTCTTTTGGCAGCAGAAGCTACCACATTATTTGCAGAGGTTTTTATGGCAGAGGCTAATTTGGTTTTCAACGCTGCATCGGCTGGCTGGTTTTTCATGGCTGCATATACAAAAGCGCCGAAACGATTCTCTTCTCCTAAAACGGTGGAGGCAGAAATGCCTGCATAGTCAGTTTTAAGCTGATTGTGGAAACTTTCTTCACCTGTGAGCTGGTAAAGGGCGGCAGCTGCAAAACCACGTATATCTTTTAGCAAACTGCCCATGGCAGGCTTGGTTTGTTCATCCCCCGGCCGTGTATTGGCTTTGGCCCATGCATACGCTTCACGTGCTTCCTTTTCCCAATCCACCCCTTCAGGATCAACCGCACCGGCACTTTTCAGGCACCAGGACAGCTGGGCCGCCAGGGCAGCATATTTGTAAGTGGTATGAGGATCCTCGCCGGATATGATAAAGGCTCGCTCAATATCTTCATAGGAAGGCTTTCCTTCACCATCACCCCCAAAATGATCGCCGCACACCCGTCCACCTACGCCGCCCGTGCCATAGCCTTTGTTGATGATCTCGTGGCGGGTACGGTAGTAGTAACGAAGCAGCCAGGTCGCCTCATCCAGGATATCCGGGATTCCGTTTTTTCCTTCGGGGATATTCAGTTGGCCGTCGGCATAGTTTTGCGGGGTCACCTGCCAGGCAACCATTAACATGGCAGGAACTACGAGGTGCGAATAGTAACCATCCCAGTCACCAGCATCCTGATACCACCCCCAAGAGTCAATCGGGCCTTTGATACCCGCTTCTATGGCAGGCTTATCGGATGCGTCCACATCCCCGTTGTTCCAGTCAATGAAACGGGAAGTGGTGTATTTTAACTTGCCTGCGAAGCCGGGAGTGATCAATGGGTTATGGGGAGCCTTACGCTCAAACTCAGTATATGGCTGCTTGAGCTCAATACCACTGCGGTTGTGGTATAACCCCCGGATGGTAGTATAAAACACATCACGGTAAAGGTCATCTGCTATACGAAAGGGGAAGGAAGAACCCATACCTTCCACCACCAGTTGATAGTAACCCGGCGTTGTGAAAGCAGAGAAGTTACATTCATAGACATCGGCAGCCGTAAAGTTGCCCGAAGGGGTTTCGCTAAGCTGACCTGTCTCGGCATTGGTCTTTCCTTTTCTGAAGGCTACCTTACCTGAAAATACCGTTTGACGGGTATTCTGGTCCAGCAGGTAAAAATTCTTGCCTGCATACGCTGAAAGATCCACCCCTCCTTTATCACCGGCCCAGTGGTAGAGATAGCCATATTTTTCTGTAGCACCGGGAGTATAACCTATCTGGTTGACATGCACTGCTTCGGAACGAAGATGCTTTTCATCAAAGGTAAACGTCCAATGGCTGCCATTATTGGCAAGGCTCCCTGTTTGAAGGGTATAAGTCTTTCCGCTTTGCATGACCTCGGGAAGATACAGATAGATCCAATGATCTTCCACATGGTCGGGACTGGTATTCACACATCCGTTTTGCCAGTTCTGGCAAAGCCATATAAATTCTGTTCCTTTGGTCTTGCGGCCAATAGTCAAAGGATTAAGCCCTGAGGTATAATAATTGTCATCATTACTTTTCAAAAGATAATTGGCTGGCTTTACTGCCTCTGTGGTATTAAGCAGTTCAACTACCACCCTTTCGTTGGACCTTGCCTGGCCTTTTTTGTGATAGATAGCATAACCATCATCAAAATGGACCATCATTATCTTATTGGTCAAGGGCAACACTTCAACAATATCGGAGGCTATTGCCCCCAGATCCAGCAGTAGTAGCAGCAGTATTAATAAGTGGATAATCTTTTTCATTAATTTATAGTGTTGTTTAGTTTTTATCTTTTATAAAACGGGCGGTACACGATGATTTGCCCTATGGGCAGTTTACCCTTGTTCATCGCAGTGATGGTCAGCAAATGATGGGTATTGGGTATCCCCTGAAAGAGCGTCTGAAGGCCGTGTTCTCCTGTTCCGGCAAGGGTATCACTGCTGATGGAATAAGTCTTCCATTTCACCTGATCGCCGGTGTGCACCTCTGTTTTAAGCACTTTAAAGGAGCGGCTAAGATGCCAGTCGCCTCCATTATCTGCATCTCCCTTATGGATGATTACCCGTTTGGATAAAGAGACAAAATCTTCGCTTGCCTTGCCTGATCCGTCAGGACCGGTAACTGAGCCGCTGATCTCAAAGTTGAAATCATCATAGGGAACAGTTGCTTCGGTAAAGCGCAGGGTCCATTCTTCTGCCACCCATGGCCTAAGATGCCCGATATGAATCATGGCAGGCAGCGCCCATGGCCAACCTTTATTATTGTCGTCATAAGGGCGCGACACATACCAGGTGCCCTGAAAAGCGGATGGCCTTTGATTGTCAACCAGCACCCGGGCTTTTTCATTCACTTTAGCTGGATCACATACCACATCCACCCGATTGCCTGTAAAGGGCAGATTGATTTGTCCTTTACGCTCTTTAAAATCCTTACCTGCTGTTAGAACGGTACACAATCCGAAAGGATCAGCCGGGTACTTTGATTTGTAATCAAACAAAGGCTTTATCAGTTCTGCCATTACAAACTCCCCGTATTTATTCAGATGGACCTCATCCTTGAGCAGGTCCTTAGGCTGCAGGTGTTGATCCGAAAGGTATTGTTTCCAGGGGTCGCGGATGTTGATCAAATCGCACTTGTACTTCTCGGCCATCTGTGGCAGGAAGTAGTACGACATGGTATCGCTCCATTTGCTCTCGCCTGTAAAATGGTCTGTCTGAATGGCTACCTCTGCAGCAGTTCTGCTTCTGATGGTGTACAGCACAGAATCGTACATCTGATTGCTGCCATAGATATGCAGCAATACCAAATCAGGATAAAAGGCGCTCACATCCATTTCCACCGTTTTGCACAACAGTTGGGAGGCAAAGCCCCCGATGGACTTGTTTTCCATGATAAGGCTGGCTGAAGGATACCTTTCTTTTATACTTTCTTTGACAGGGATCCACCAGTCCTGGGCACTTATGGATTGGCCGTATACCAGTATCTTAACTGTATTTGGCTTCTCAGAGGTGCTTGATTCAAGTAAATGCATGGTACGTGAAGTATATTTCCCGTACGAGGAGGTATCGGGAAGCTGGGGTTGCGGCCATGACTGGGCATTGGTTACGATAACAGCTAGCACCAAGAGGCAGGATAATACTAATTTATTCATCTTTTGATCTATCTTTCTATGAGTGATCCTAGTATTTAAAGATACCTTTTATTCCACAAAAAAAGGCAGGTTTGCCGTTGAAAAATGACCTTTTCCATCCATTACATAGACAAAAATCCGGTACGCTCCTTTCTCTTTTGGAGCGGTAAAATGAATGATCCTATTGGCCTCGCTAATCAATCCTTTGATGGGTTCAGGCACCTGTTCGCCTTGTCCGGCATAGGAGGCATATACGGCCTCGGGCCTTATCTCCCACTGGTAAGTTAATACATCTTTATCGGCATCGCTGGCAGTTACCGCAGAGGAGTAAGAAGCGCCTGGCTTAAGAATAATATCCTGATATCTTACCTTGTTTTCTATGTTCAGCGAATCAACAACAGGAGCTGCGTTGGATGGCTTACGGCTTGTCCACAGCTGATGCATCAGGCCGACAAGGGGTGATTCCAGCCCATCGGCATTAAACATGCAAAACCAGGTATGGGTAGTTTCCTGCTTAAAGCCTGACCAGTAAAAGACATAGGATCCCAGGCACTGACCGCTGCCGTTATCAATGGCAGAGCGGTACTTCTTTTCATAGCAGGAAAGTTTTTCCCTTCCTGTTTGCTCATAAGGGGCACCCCATTGGGTCTTTTTCACTTCCCAATAGCCGTCAGGCCCCCATTCGGAGATAAGGTAAGGTTTTGTCCATCCATATTTTTGCAAGGTCTCAGGCAGGGTATAGATATCGCCGTAGGTATTGATTCCCAAAAGGTCAAGATCAGGGCACAGCTTGACAATATCGGCCACTTTTTCCATCATGGAGGTGCCGATAACAGTCATCACCGGGTGATTGGGGTCGATGGCCTTGATAGCTTTGGCAGCCTCGTTGACCGCCACCCATACCTTTGGGTTGAAAGGCTTGGTGCCGGGTATATAGTCCAGTTCATTGCCAATGGCCCACATCAGGACAGCCGGGTGGTCTTTGGTCGTCTTAACTATTTCCCTGATATGGTCTGTTTGTTTTCTTACCGCTGCCGTATCATTGTAATCAAAGCCATAGCGTTCGGCATTGGCCGGAAGGTTTACAAGGGCATTAAGGCCAAGAGATTTCACCTGGTCCAGCTCCTCCTTTTTGTAACCAATACGTATGGAATTC
>DATGYU010000261.1:0-25373 GCA_035297625.1 Prolixibacteraceae bacterium | reverse complement strand
TATAGTTACCCGAGAAAGCCCTGATTTTACCAAAATCGATATCTACAACATCGGTACATACATTATCCAAAAAGTGACGGTCGTGGCTTACCACAATCACCGTATTTTCGCAATTGGAAAGATAATTTTCCAACCAGAGTACAGTTTCCAAGTCAAGGTCATTGGTAGGCTCATCAAGGAGCAAATTGTCAGGGTTTCCAAAAAGGGCCTGGGCAAGCAGTACACGCACTTTTTCCTTACCGTTGAGGTTGCTCATCTGGCTGTAATGCATGTCTTCCTTGATACCCAATCCGCTAAGCAAACTGGCGGCGTCGCTTTCTGCATTCCATCCGTTCATATTGGCAAAATCATCTTCCAGCTTGGCGGCTAAAAGACCATCTTCTTCTGAAAAGTCAGGTTTAGCATAAAGGGCATCTTTTTCTTTCATGACCCTAAGCATTTCCTTGTGGCCCATCAGAACGGTATCCAATACGGTGTATTCGTCAAAGGCATTGTGATTCTGATTCAGAACAGACAGACGTTCTCCGGGACCCATTGTAATTGAACCTCGTGTGGGTTCAAGGTCACCTGAGATCATCCTGAGCAGGGTAGATTTTCCGGCGCCGTTTGCACCAATCACTCCATAGCAGTTGCCCGCAGAGAACTTTAAATTGACATCAGAAAACAATGGCTTTTTCCCGAACTGAATAGATAAATTTGAAACCGTTATCATTGTATATGTATTATCTTGAAAATTTAGGGCTGCAAAGGTAATATTATCTTTGCATTGATAAGTTATTCTGGATTAATAAATTATTAAAGATCATGTATTTGGCATTGACTGGCAGTAAAAACCTGCACTTTAGTTTAATCAATGTTTTCAGTTAATCCCCTTTGTCTTACCACTTCATAGATCAGCAAACCGGCAGCAACAGATACATTGAGTGATTCAATTTTTCCAAGAATGGGGATCTTAACTTGCTGATCAGCCAATGAAAGCAGCCGGGGGTCAATACCTGTATCTTCCGATCCCATGATAATGGCCATTGGTCCGGATAGATCTGCATTGGTATATACTTCGGTTGATTTTTCTGTTGCTGCAATCATTTTTAAGCCTGATTCTTTTAGATAGGATACTGTTTCTTTCATGCTCCTGGTGCGGCAGACAGGCACCAGGTGCAAAGCCCCTGCCGAGGTTTTTACTGCATCGGCATTGATTCTGGCAGAGCCTTTATCGGGAACCACAATTGCATGAACTCCGGCGCATTCAGCTGAGCGCACAATGGCTCCAAAATTCCTTACATCCGTTATCTGGTCAAGTACCAACACCAATGGAGTTTTTCCTTCTTCAAACAAAGTGGGAATGATATCTTCAATCCTCTGCAGGGCAACAGGTGAAATAAAAGCCAGTACCCCCTGGTGGTTTTTACGGGAGATACGGTTGATCTTTTCAATGGGCACATACTGAAAAGCAATCTGATGAATGCGTATCAGGTCGAACATCTCTTTAAATAAATCACCAATCAATCCTTTTTTTATAAGGACTTTGTCGATTTCTTTTCCTGCCTGAATGGCTTCGATGACAGCACGTATGCCAAAGATCATATCATCGGCAGGCTTTTCTTGTTTGTTGTTGTACATATGCGATTAATGATGATTTATTAATAGAGTTTCAAGTTTAAAATTTCAAGTACCAAATGTTGAAGGATTGAAATACTGGCGACTGAACACTGTTTACTGAATACTGATCACTGCTCGAAGCCCCATGCTCACTGCTTTCCTTACCATGTCTTCTTTGCCATCAGCTCTTCATGTTCTTCCTGCAAGAGTTCCCATTCATACATTTTCTGTTCGAGTTCTCTTTTCAGTTGATCGTATTTTCTAAAGATATCTGGGTCAGAACCATCAGTCTCAGCCAGGGCTTTATCCATATCGGCAATCTTTTGTTCCAGGGAGGCAATATCTTGTTCTGTCTTTTCGATATTCTTTTCTACCCGGCTGATATTTTTATTGATTTCCTTACGCTCCTCAAAACTATACTTCTCTGTTTCTTCCGTTTTCTGGATTTTAACTTCCTGAGCCAAAGGTACGTCCTTTCTTTCCAATTCTTTCATTGAATCAATCTTCTTTCGACGAAGAAAATCATAGATCCCTCCCAGGTGCTGTTTTACTTTCTTATCCTTGAATTCATAGACACAGTTAACAAGTCCATCCAGGAATTCACGGTCATGGGATACCACGATCACCGTTCCGTCATAATCGATAAGCGCTTGCTTGAGGATTTCTTTGGAGCGCATGTCCAAATGGTTGGTAGGCTCATCCAGTACCAGCAGGTTAACAGGTTCCAGCATCAGTTTTACCATGGCTAGTCGTGAACACTCCCCACCGGAAAGTACACTTACCTTTTTGTCGGCCTCTTCACCCGAGAACATAAAGCCACCCAGGATATTGCGTATTTTTGTCCTGATTTCGCCAACAGCAATCTGGTCGATGGTCTCGAAAACTGTAAGGTTTGGATTTAGGCGCCGGGCCTGGTCCTGGGCAAAGTAACCTATCTTCACATTGTGCCCCATCTTTAATTCGCCCTGGTATTCCAGCTCATTCATGATAACCCTGGCAAGGGTAGTCTTGCCTTCTCCGTTTTTTCCAACGAATGCTACTTTTTCACCCCGCTCAATGATCAGGTCAATCTTATTCAATACATTCAGGTTGCCGTAACTCTTTGAAAGTTCCTTGGCTTCCACAACGACAGTTCCTGAGCGTAATGCGGGAGGAAATTTTATGCGTAATGCGGAATTATCCTCTTCATCCACTTCCAGTCGTTCCAGCTTTTCCAGCATCTTTATTCTTGACTGTACCTGTATGGATTTGGTAGCCTGATAGCGGAAACGTGAAATGAACTTCTCGGTATCCTCAATCATTTTCTGTTGATTGATATAAGCTGCCATCTGCTGATCCTTTAATTCCTTACGTAATACCAGGTATTTGGAATAATTGGATTTGTAATCATAGATTCGCCCAAGGGTAATTTCAATGGTGCGATTGGTAACGGCATCCAGGAAAGCCCGGTCATGGGATACCAATACTACGGCTCCATGGTAGTTTTTCAGGAAATCTTCCAACCATTGAATAGACTCTATGTCAAGGTGGTTGGTAGGCTCATCCAACAAAAATACATCCGGGCGTTTAAGCAGTATCTTGGCAAGCTCTACACGCATACGCCATCCACCACTGAACTCTGAGGTCTGCCGGGTGAAATCTGAGCGAAGGAATCCAAGTCCCATGAGGGTTTGCTCCACTTCAGCTTCAAAGTTATTCCCTCCCAGCATATGAAACCGGTCGTTGAATTCGGTAACATGATCCAAAAGGCGGTGGTATTCCGCTGATTCATAATCAGTGCGGGTAGATAATTCATGGTTGATTTCTTCAATCCTGTGTTCCAGCTTCAGGATTTCCTCAAATGAAGTAACCGCTTCTTCAAAAACGGTACGTCCATCCGAAATGATCATATGCTGAGGCAAATAGCCTATACGAACATCGTTGGGCACAGTCACAGTGCCTTCACCGGGTTGCTTTTGTCCGGAGAGTATTTTAAGAAGGGTAGATTTGCCTGCCCCGTTTTTTCCTACAAGGCCAATACGGTCCCTTGGATTGACAAGCAACGAAATTCCCTTAAAAAGTTCAAATCCCCCAAAACTAACTACCAATTGATCAACCGAAATCATAATCCTAAAATTGAGGGTGCAAAGATACAAGAAACATTTGGAACATGATTGCCCCCTTTGTTTCGGCTTTATATATCTTCTTTTATTTTAGGGAGATTATTTTACAGATACTTCCACTTTATATTGAGGAACCCTTAACTCCTGTGGCAGATTGTTTAAATCGGCAGTCATTACATTAACAGATGAAGCAGGGATACCTTGGTTAACGGTTAGTAATTTTGCTATATGCGCATTTCGTTTTTTAAGCACTGTTTCGAACATGGTATCTATTCTTGCTTGTCCGGCAAGCTTAATGCAGGCCGTTTTAATTCCTACAGAATCAATTTCAGGAACTGCCTTTTTGATGAATGCTACTAATTCAGGATTGTCATCCTTCAAATCAGATAAGGAAATCCTTGATGAATCACCTTGATGAGCAGCAATAAAATCTTCTTTTGCACATCTTATGGCTAAAAGCCTCTTTTCCTCATCAGGGTCTGTTGATTGGATCAAAGAAACGACAAGGTCCGGTTTCTTTTTAAGAATTTCGGCCAGCTTATAAAGATCATCACACTGCTTTTTGTCCAATGAATCCTGAGCATAGGCAAAGGGCAGCTTTTCCAGTGATTCCGGATTGGTGCCTGCAAGGCCTGCCAATGCTTTAAAGGGCGAAGCGGCTGTTTTCACCATCAGGTTGGCAAATGTCTTCCAAATGATCTTTCCTAATTTGAACTTAGGGTCTGAAGGATTACCAGTTACCGGAAGGTCAATGGAAATGACATCTTTTGCATCTTTCATGATATACAGGGCAAGACGTACAGGTGCCTTGACAGCTGTGGTATCTTTGGTACGCTTGCCAAATTCCAGTTCGTCAACCTTCAGGCGGTTCCTGTTGACAAGCTTTGTCTTTTCCATTTTAAGGCTCAGATCATAGTTAAACCAGCCTTGGGTAATGGGAGAGGCAATGTAATATTCAGAATATGGAGAAAAGCTAACCATATCCAGCTTTTTGATTTTGGCATCCATCTCAAGGTTCATCATATCGGTCATGCTCCAGACTGTTTTGCCGGAAAGCTCTCCTTTTCGATTTAGCTTAGTATAAAATTCCACAGGGATATGCTCTGCGCTTTCACTCAGCCCTGTCATGGTCACATTCATCTCGTTCAGTTCATATTTAAACGGGCGGTTTAAGGTATTGTCTGCAATGGAGACCAGTCCGTTTTCCACTTTTAGGGTGTCAATACTGTAGGTTACGGGTGTTTCATCTGTCTGGATGGTATCATGAACAGAAGTCAAAGTATCACTTTTAAACAAAGGAAGAAAGAGCCGCTCCACATTGGTCATCTCCTTATCCCTGACAACCAGTAGTTGAGGTTCCCTAAGTGCTATTTTACCAAAGCTAAAATGGAATGTTTTTAGATTGATATCACTGATAGAGGTATTGACCTGGGCAGCTGACAAAATCTTTTCTGAGCGGCCATCCATTACCGCCAAATCATTTACTGTGCCTGTTCCTGACACTGAAATATTGATGATTTCATTCATATCCCCTGTAATCTTGATCCGGGAAGTTAGGGCGCCTTCAAGGGAAGTAATATCAAAATAGTCTTTCAGATATCCTGTAATTGGATGTATGTCTACATTTTGTGTGTTGAGATCTATCCTGTATTTTTTATTGCGATTGTCAACAATAGCCTGAACATTCACCTTTCCCTTTTCTCCCATTGTGAAATCCACCCCCATGTCCGATTGTTCATTGTCCCAGGCAATAAGCGGAAGTTTCAGATTAAGGGTTTTCATCTCCACAACATCATCTTTTAGAACATCCTTATAAATAACATGCCCATCGATTAGTTGGATGTTGCGAACTGTAAATTTTAAGATCTCATTGTTCGTAGTGTCTTCCACAGCTAAACTGTCTTCTTTTGGCATCAGGCTGTCGAAATTGAACTTTTCACCGTTCTGTATAATCTTTACCTTGGGGTGTGCTAAGCGGATTTCAGAAAAGGAGTATTCCTTTGAGGGTAAAGTCCATGGGTCAAAATTGATGTAAAGTTCACTGAATGAAGCAAAGCTATCGGTTTTGTTGTCTTCAAATAAAACAAAATCCTTTACCTGTACAGCAACTTTTGCATAGTTGAAATGCATCTCACCAATGGCCAGTTTTCTGCCAATCAGCTTTTCACTGTTCTTTACCAAATAGTTCCTTGTAAAGGTTGACAGAAAAAACAGCACAACGAATATCAGCAGGGCAAAGAACCCCAGTACAAAGTATCTTTTTTTGATCCGTACCATGGCTTCTGATTTTTAGTAAAATTAATAAATACATCTGTAATAATCTATGATAAACGATATAATTTTAAAGAGGAAGATCAAGATAATTGTCAATATTTAAAGGCAAAGTTTTAATTGTAAAATGAAGAGTTAAAGGGGCCCTATTTTTTTTAATGTGAAGACTTATTATAGTTTCGAACTGTTTAAAATGGTATGATTTTTATGAATCAGACGATTTGTATTTTAGTTATCTTTGATCAAAATTACGCCACATGGAAACGATTATCAGAATTAAGAAAAATAAACCTGCATTTAAGGCATTAATCCTTTTGGCGAAAGAGCTGGAAAAAAATGAACCTACTGCTATTTCCATCATTGAGGAAGTGAAAAATAATGAGAAAGTGGATTTAATAGTTCCTACAAACTCTCCCAATGACCCGTTTCCTCTTTTCGATCAATTAACTGATTTTTCTATCAATTCTGATAAGTACTGACCACTGATTACTGACCACTGCCTACTGATTACTTTCCTTTTTTCCCCTTCCTAAATTTGATTACTTTTGCACAAAATTTTTAACCTATGGGAAGAGGCAGGAAAAATAAGCCATTTATTGAAGGAGTTACCATTACCGATATAGGCGCCGAAGGAAAAGCCATTGCTCGGGTGGATGATGTGGTTGTATTTACCACTCATGTTATACCGGGTGATGTGGTAGACCTGCAGGTGACAAAAAAGCGCACCAAATATATGGAGGCCATTGTGAAACGGGTTGTTCAGCAATCGCCTGATCGGGTGCCTGCCTTCTGCGAACACTTCGAAGTATGCGGTGGCTGCAAATGGCAGTTTTTGCCTTACGAAAAGCAGCTTTTCTACAAGCAGAAACAGGTGGCAGACCAACTGCGCCGCATTGGACGAATTGAGCTTCCTGAAATTTCACCTATCCTGGGTTCTGCAAAAACAACCTTCTATCGCAATAAGCTTGAATTCGGTTTTTCTAACAGGCGCTGGCTCACCAATGAAGAGATTGGCATAGAAGGGGATGACCTGAATAAAAATGCCCTTGGGTTTCATATCCCCGGCATGTTCGATAAAATCCTTGACATCAATAAATGCTGGTTGCAAGGCGATCCATCCAACCAGATCCGCAATTTCATAAAGGACTACGCCAATGCCAATGGGCTGGAGTTTTTTGATCGCCGCATACAATCCGGGCTGTTGCGAAACATCATTATCCGCACTTCAACAACCGGCGATCTCATGCTGATCGTTTGCTTTTTCAGCGACCAAAAGGAAAACATTGAGAACCTTTTGTCAGCAATAGCCACTGAATTTCCGCAGATCACTTCCCTGATGTGGGTGGTCAATTCCAAAGGAAACGATACCATTCATGACCAGGAAATTGTGGTCTACAAAGGCAATGATTATATCCTGGAAGAAATGGAAGGCCTGAAGTTTAAGATTGGTCCTAAAAGTTTTTACCAAACCAATTCGGAGCAGGCCCATGAGCTGTATAAAGTAGCCCGTGAATTTGCAGGTTTTAAAGGCCATGAGACCGTTTATGACTTATATACCGGTACTGGTACCATTGCCAATTTTGTTGCCCGTAACGTAAAGAAAGTGGTCGGCATTGAATATGTTCCAGAAGCCATTGAAGATGCGCATGTCAATTCTGAGCTGAATGGGATCAACAATACTGTCTTCTTTGCAGGTGACATGAAGAAAATCCTTAACGGTGAATTCATCGCCCGTCATGGTCAGCCGGATGTAATCATTACCGATCCGCCCCGTGCAGGAATGGATGAGGAAGTGGTAAAGACAATTATCGAAGCTGCTCCCCAAAAGGTGGTTTATGTAAGCTGTAACCCTGCCACCCAGGCACGTGACCTGTCGCTAATGGATGAATTCTATAAGGTAACGCGCATTCAGCCTGTCGATATGTTTCCCCATACCCACCATGTGGAAAATGTGGTGCTGCTGGAAAGGAGAGAGGAATATAAATGATTGATGTACAGATCAATCATTTATATAATTCATCACATAATTTACATGCACTTGTATCCGGTATTCCTTTAAAGCCAAAGCCATTCCACGAATAAGCTGCAATACGTTTTTGTGTTGTTTTTTTATCAAGTTTAATGAAAGAATCTCCACGATGGAGGGCACATAATATCTTATTATCCGCATGTGTTATTTGCGCGTCAATCAGTGGCCATGCCAATGCCGATCCACGCCAGCGAGCAATAAGTCCTTTATTGTCCAGGCTATATACATAAGGTCTTACATTCATTTCATTATCCAAACTTGAATAATGCTTTTCTAAAGCAAACAGGTATTCATTTTCTCCATCCAGTTTACACGAACTAAGTGAAACAACTGACATAGGGTGGGTTGCCCATACCATTTGTTCATTTTGAAATGCTTGTAATATAATTTTGGGGTTATTTCCTTCAGTTACTGATACAGGTTTTAGTGCATAGTCATTTACTCTTAAAAGTGTATTGCGATAGGGTATTGCACCAAATCCGAAATCAATTGTATCAATGATTTCAGGATAAAAGGAATTGTGCCGGGTATGGGTGAGGATTCCGTTACAGGAAAATTTTCCATTCTGAATGCGAATATCAACAATTAAGCCTTCCTTGGTAATTGGATACTTTTGATCAAACAAATGGTTGCCAAGGGAATAAAAAACTGGTTTCCCTTCAATAAGTTCCGGCTTTTGAATCACATGGGCATGACTGCCGATGATAATATCGGCACCATTTTTTATTAACCATTTGGCGGTTTCTCTTTGTTCCCTGTTGGGCCAATCCAATAATTCACTGCCCCAATGGATGGAAACAATGACAATATTGGATAAACTCTTTGCTAGGCGCAATTTTTGTTCTGTTTCAATGGATGGAATTTGATTTTTGGAACTGTCTCTGCTTAATACAATATTAAGCGCTAATAAAGAAATGACCACATCCTTTACTGTAAAAAAACGTGGTGAATTTTCAGCATAAACAGGCGTAACATTGGAATTATTTAAAGCTTCAATGGTGGCTGTTTTTCCTTCAGCTCCCAAATCAAAACTGTGATTGTTTTCAATTGTAATAATATTAAAACCAGCTTTATCAAGCAAGGAGATGTCTGATCTGTTGATATTAAAAACAGGTGATTTGCCTTCCGGATTTGACAAATGCGGCAGATCGCCAACAGCCCCTTCCAGATTTCCCGCCACTATATCAGCAGAATGGAACAATGATTTTAAGTTATCCCATGGAAAAGTATGCCGGGATTGAATTTCCTCCTTAACATTCCGGGAAAGTAAAACGTCGCCCACAAATAAAATTCGTATTTCAGGGCTACCTGCCCGACTGCCCGATAAACAAAATAAAGAAAGAAAGCTTAGTAGCAAGTGTTTGCCATACCTGAAGCACTTTGGTTGGTTATATAAGGTTTTATCCATGGTAAAAATTCTTGCTTTGTCACTTTTTGCTGCCACTCCTGATCGTTTAATAATTGATTGGATTGAAATTCATAATAAGAATAAATCGAGCCTTTCACTATTTGATGACGTCCGTAAAAGGGAACAATATGGTTCCATTCCATGGCATTGCCAACAGCTGACATCAAATAAGGTGAAATCTTTCCATCTCCTGCCACATCTGCAATTTTAGCCATCGGATCAGGATTTGATAATGCATAATCTTTATTCGACAAGCTATTGAAGACTAAAAATAAATGTTCGCCCGTTCGTGCAACGTATAGAATCTTTTCATTTTCTTCATTGCTAAGACTTTCACCTTTTAACTCTTTTTCAGCCATCAATTGAAATGCCCTGGCTTCCTGGGCTGCCTCTTTTAATCTTACTGTTATTCCCTCATATAAAGATCTTTGTTCGGCATCATACGATTCCCCCATATCTTTTTTATCAGCTATTGTTTTGGAAACATATTTCACCGCAGTATCAAACAAATCAGCTATTGTCTCAAATGTTTGTGGATCAGGTTCCACATATCCCCTTGGAGCCCTCATTAATATTTCTTCAAAGCCGCCTTCGCCACATTCAGCGGCGGTTCTTTCATTCACAAGTATGGTTGCATGACGTAGGGTAGCCCATGTTGCCAAACCTGTTTGCAGGCGTTTAGCTTGCCAAATAGCATTATCTTTTTGCCCATTCATAGATCTTGCAGAATCAGCCCATTGAACCGCAATTGCATCCATCCATTGGTTATAAAGGTTTTCCTTTAATTCAGGGTTATTTAAATTGGATTTAATATTCTTCTTTAAATTTCCAATCACCTTTCTAAGTGGTGGATATTTCTGATAATCCGCTTCCAGTAAATTCTCCGCCAGGCTATTTCCTAAAGCTGTTGCCAAATCTATCCCGGATGGAAGTAATCTCTCACCTGAAGATCCTTTTACCTGTAAATCGGGGGATACATTTGGATGATATACCACTGAATAGAGCACTTCATTATCAATGCCCCATGACAAGGGAAAAACAGTGGCTTCTTTTTGTGGATACTGACAATAGCCGGGAGCCTTTTGTCTTAGATTATTCCATACTAAAGGCGATCGTGAGGGAGAAATAAATCCTGAATAACAAGAAATCCACTTTTCTGCCAATGTTGTAATTTCAGAAGGTAATGTATTTAACTCTTTAAGCGTATCCTGGTTTTTCTGAAAGATTGTTGTAAAATAACGGAATGCTTTAAAATACCTAGACATTTCAGGGGAAGAGCTATAATGACCTCTTGGCTTTAAATCAGAATAAGGATAAGTTTTATTTATAATTTCAGTAAAACAATCTTTCTCATTTTTTATTCGTAAAGCTTCCTGGTTTTTAAAATGATCTGAATTGAAATCTACAAGGGCCGTGAATACAGTCGACCAACTTGATTTCTGATTTGAGTTTTTAAGATACTGATCTGCCTCATTTACAAACTTCCAAAAGTATGGAATAGCTTCATCTCTTTCTTTCACAATAAAAAGCCCCTGATAGGCGGCACCGAATAACTCCCAGAAAATATCAGTGGTTACCAGGTAGGGCCTGGTGGGTGAACTTCTGTTGTAACTGTTGCAATAATAGTTTTCAGTTTCATAAAGTTTATAAAGCTGGTCATCATGATTGGGTCTGAATAAGCCAGCATGCTTTTCAAAGTATTCAATTTCCTGAAGTGAATCAGCAAACATCCAGGCATTCATCACATCCGCCAGGGGTATCTGGATGGGTGCATAGTTTAATGTGAAATTTCCATTTGAAAAAGTTAAGCCAACAATCCCTTTTCCATCTGCAACGGATGAGGGAGTTGAAATAAACTGATATTGTGGAAGCTGATTTTTTTCTTTACGGGTGGAAAGCAAATATATTCCAATTCCATTTTTGTCCTTTTGCCAATGAATGAACCCAATGCCATTGGGAGTTGGAGTGATTGTTCCCTTGTTCTCGAAATCAATATTTAATGGTTTTGAATCTCCCCAATATTTTGAATCGTACCGTGCCACATGAAATCCATTCATTTTATCCTGCCAAATCAATTCATGTCCTCCGGGGTGAAAAGCAATAGGTAAAGCCCATGTGGCCTCCATTTTACTTGGATCCAATTCTTCTTCATAATTTTTTGTGAATGTGGCTGACGGACCAACAACCTGGTAAAACCGTTTGCCTTGATCTGTTATTGAGACAATTCTGAAAGTCTTGTCTCCATTGTCCATGCCGAAAAACAAACGGTAAGAATAGGTTTCGTTATTTGTAATAAATGGACGAGGACAAACAAGTAACCTTCTCAAGGGATGGGGTGTCGAAAAAATACGATTAACTGTCCATTGGTTATTTATTCTATCAATTCGATAGATATGGTAATCAGAATCATTTTTCCCAATTACAAAAAGTGATTGTGCATTAGGATGCCAGGCAATGGCTTTTGCAATAAATCCGTTAGGCAATTTACAACTATCCGATAAACTGCTTTGATCTATTTGCCAAAACTTAATGGCATACTTCCCATCCGAATTTTCAATTAAAACTGCCACATCTGGACCATCAGGTGAAACATCATAATCGGTTACTTTTTCTGACTTTTTAAAAGTATAAGATTTTACACCATTGGGTGAAGGGGTGATTTGCAATTCAGGAATGGAAAATTCATCATTGAATGTATTTACCGTATCCTGATTTGTATTTTCATAAGGGATAAAATGTTCTTTGCCTTTTGCCTCCGGGATAGGTTGAAATGACAATAAATGAATTGCTGCAATTATTAAAAAAAGCAACGGAATAAAGCGCGGGATTGGGTTATTAGTCATATTGGTAAGGCTTATGCTGAGTCAGATTTAGATGGTTAAATGTAAAACAATAAAATCAAAATATCAAAATTGAATTCATTGCCCTTCCTGGTTAGTTTGATGTGATCAATACCGATCCCCCAAATGACGGTATGGATGAAATTAACAAAGTAACCCGAATTCAGCCGGTAGATATGTTTCCCCATACCCACCATGTTGAAAATGTAGTACTGCTGGAGAGGAGAGGTTAATTATTTACCTTACTTATTATTTCCATAAGTTTCTTTGGATCTTGTCTATTATCCCAAAATGCGGTTATAATTAAGCGGTCGTTTGTTAGTCTGTAATAAATGCTGAAATGACCCAATGCAGATTCTCTGGTTTCTGGATAAGTAGTTGATTTAAAAGATTCAGGATGGGCAACAATTATTTTAATCTGATTGGCAATTAACCTGATTAGTTTTTCAGCATATTGTGGCGAATTATTGCGCCTTGTCCAATATTTTAAAACCTCACGTCTTTGCCTGGCTGCAGTGGCAGTCCAAACTACTGTTCGCTTAACCATTGCAAATCGTCTTTGTCGAGTTGCTCCTGGGAGATTAATTCTCCATTTTTTATGTCAAGGTCGCTCAATTGAAGCATCAAAATCTGTTCGTCTGTTAAACTTACTCTGTCTTGGCTGACCTTACTTGAATTAATCAACTCATAAAGTGCCGATAAATAATCTTTGTTGTCTATTGTCAATAGTTTATCGATAATGCTATTTCTCAAAATGTCAGTCGAGTCCATGGGTAAAGTTTTATCAAATATCGTTATTTCTTTATTCTCTGCAAAATTATCTGTATTCTAATCTCTTCTCGACAATTCAACAATTATTGGATAGTTTCTCCATCGCCCTTTCCACAATCTCCAAATCGCTGCTTCCCCGAAACCCGCTAAAGCCAACTGCAAGTTTTGTGCCATCAGCCAGAGTGACGGGCTGGCCTCCATGCCATCCAATCAACTCGGGTAGAGGTATGCCATATTGCTTTGGATCAACCTGACCATTAAAAACCATCTTTTCATAGTCGTTGGTCTTAGTTCCTGTTATCCAAACCTGGCTGGCCTTGGTCCATGCATTTTTAAATGATTCGCGCCCTCTTAATTTGTCATTTCCAAATATCTTTCCAAAAACCTGCCCCTCTTCGTCGATAATACAAACTGAAGCAACTCCCTTTGCCCTTAAATAATCTTCCGGATCAGCCATATAAACGGGGACTAGCTCGGTGATATGAGCTATTAACTGTTCAATCTTTGATATTGCCATTTATCATTTTTTATGTGGAATTTAATTTAACGAACAGAATAAAAGTAAGTTTCTGCAAGCTCCTATTCCATCCAAATATAGCGCTGCTTAATTCAGCGATTTCAGGTTTAACAAGGCGTCGGGAACATACTGATGTATATTTTTGATAAGTTCGCAACTATCAAGTTTCCCGCAATCTGCACAAGTCTCAAAGCCTTTCATTTTTACACAGTTTCTAATTTTACATTCGGCACAATGGGCAAATTTGACTCCTTCTTCCCGGCAACCGGTACAATTGATCATTTCAGGAGTGATGTCTGCACTAAATTGGACTTTCCAATTTTCAGCAGTAATGGTACGCAATGTATTATCATCCGTTAAAGTAGCTTTCCATGCATCGCAGGTAGTACAATCTAATCCACAGCAGGCAATTTGTTTTTTCATGATGTTTTTTGTTGAAAGGTTATATCGTGATTGTGAAATTAAGCAAATCTTCTTGCAATTTTATCAATCAAAAGCAAATAATTGCAATCAATCACTCGTATCCTGTTTGCTGAAAGTAATTCGACTGTTTATTCTTTTTGACAAGGAATGAAGGATAAAAGGAGGTGATTTAGTTATCTTTGAAAAAAGAATTTTACCAGTCACTTTTTTTGAAAATATACATCCATTCAACCTAAAACATGAAACCACCTACTCTTTTTCGCCTACTTTTTTTTATCCTAATAACCATTCAGGCAAAGGCTCAAACAGGCCAGCCTGCTAATTTGCAGTGCGAATACCTTATCAATCCAATTGGCATTGATGTTTCCTCACCCCGTTTACACTGGCAATTGAATGATGATCGTCCCGGGGCAGTTCAATCGGCCTGGCAATTGATTGTTGGAACCGATTCAATGGAGGTGGTTAATGGTAAGGGTAACTGCTGGAAATCAAAGATGACAGAAAATGCCGATCAACTTGTTTCCTATAAAGGCAGGAAGCTTCGTCCGTTTACAAAATACTATTGGATGGTAAATCTTTGTGACAAGGATAAAAAGCAATGCATGCCTTCCGCAGTAGCGAGTTTCGAAACAGGAATGATGAAAATGTCCAACTGGAAAGGCAAGTGGATTACAGATTCGGAAGATGTCAATCTAAAACCTGCTCCTTATTTCAGAAAAGAATTCCGCCCCTCAGGGAAGGTGAAAAGTGCCCGTGCTTACATAGCTGCCGCGGGTTTGTACGAGCTTTTTATCAATGGAAAGCGTGTTGGCGATCACCGCCTTGATCCAATGTATACCCGGTTTGACCGTCGCACCCTGTATGTAACTTACGATGTCACCCCGATGATCCATTCCGAAAAGTCAGCCATTGGTGTTTTGCTTGGAAACGGCTGGTACAACCATCAATCTACAGCCGTCTGGGATTTTCACAAGGCGCCATGGCGTGCCCGGCCAAGATTCTGCCTCAATTTAAGAATTACCTACCAGGACGGGCATACTGAAATCATCACTTCTGGTGAAGATTGGAAAACCTCGCTGAGCCCCATTGTTTTGAACAGCATTTATACCGGGGAACATCAGGATGCACAGTTGGAACAGCCAGGTTGGAATACAAACGGCTTTGACGATTCAAAATGGGCAAATGCCATCGGGGTAAAAGCTCCTTCCAAAAATATTGTGGCACAAGTGATGTGCCCAATTCGTTTTGTTGAAGAGATTGAGCCTGCATATGTTGTTATGAAAAGTTCAACAGAATATCTTTTTAACCTTGGAAGAAACATTGCAGGTATCAGTAAAATCAGCGTAAAAGGTGAGCGTGGAACGGTTGTTCGCCTTAAACATGCCGAAATGGTAGGAAAAGATGGCAAAGTAAACATGTCAAATATTGATGTGCATTACCGCCCGACTGATGATACAGATCCCTTCCAGACGGATATTTATATTCTGAAAGGGGAGGGAATAGAGACGTTTTATCCCCATTTCAACTATAAGGGTTTTCAATATGTGGAAGTTACAAGCGACAAGCCTATCGAAATTACCAGTTTAAAAGGAATATTTATGCACAGCGATGTTCCTCCGGTTGGACAGGTGAGCAGCTCAAACCAAACACTTAATAAGATATGGAAGGCAACCAATGTCTCCTATTTGTCAAACCTTCAGGGGTATCCGACCGATTGTCCGCAGCGTGAAAAGAACGGCTGGACAGGAGATGCTCACATTGCCAGCGAAACAGGGCTTTACAATTTTGACGCGATCACCATCTACGAAAAGTGGATGGCTGATCACCGTGACGAACAGCAACCCAACGGGGTATTGCCGGCTATCATCCCTACTGCCGGCTGGGGCTACACTTGGGCCAACGGGCCTGACTGGACCAGCACCATCGCCATTATCCCCTGGAATATTTATCTTTTTTACGGCGATACCAAACTGCTGGCCAATTGCTATGAGAACATGAAACGGTATGTCGACCATATTACCATAATAAGTAACAACGGGTTAACCAACTGGGGCCTAGGCGACTGGATACCTGTTAAATCAGTCTCTCCGAAAGAATTGACTTCCTCTTTGTATTATTATGCCGATGCCTCCATTCTTGCCAAAACTGCCAAAATTTTAAAGCATAAAAGGGATGAAAAGAAATATTCAGCCTTAGCCTCCAAAATTGCCTCGGCAATCAATGCCAAATATTTAAACCCGCAAACCGGAATGTACGGCTCTGGTTTACAAACTGAACTGAGTGCACCGCTTTTCTGGGGAATTGTTCCTGAGAATATCAAGGCTAAAGTGGCCGAGAACCTTGCCAAGCGGGTGATAGCCGACAATAAACACTTGGATGTGGGCCTTTTGGGCACCAAAACTATTCTGAATGCCCTTAGTGAAAATGGGTATGCCGACCTGGCCTATGAAGTCGCCTCCCAGGAAACCTTTCCATCCTGGGGCTGGTGGATTGTAAATGGTGCTACCTCGTTATATGAAAACTGGCCCATTGATGCCAATAACGATATTTCATTGAATCACATCATGTTTGGTGAAATTGGAGCATGGTACTTCAAGGCTTTGGGTGGAATAAAGCCTGATGCCGCGCATCCCGGTTTTAAAAATGTACTGCTCGAACCTCATTTTGCAGAAGAGTTGAATCAATTCCAGGCCAGTCATTCAGGGCCTTATGGAATGATTCAATCCTCTTGGCAACGTAGTGGAAATACGATTACTTACAAGGTAATCCTTCCTGCCAACAGCTCTGCATCTTTAAAACTAAGCGGAAAAAATATCACACTTGATGGCAAAGTGGTCTACACAAAAGCTAATGCTGATAAGAATGGTTATTCCACACAACTTCCTTCAGGGGCATATGAGTTTAAAATTGAAAATTAAGCATCAAACAATTCATTCTGATCAGTTTTTGTAGGTCTGATGAATAGATGTCAGATTGATAAAATAATGGCTGGTAATTCTATAGATCGAATCCTATCGAATTGCCAGCCATTATTTTATTACATAAGCACTTCTTTCCCTGCTTAAACAGATATTAATATCATTAGAAAAATATTAGAAAATCATTCGAAAATTATTAGAAGTTTATTCGTGTTTGTTCGAAGGAACTTCGAATCACCTTCGAACGAACATCGAACGAACTTCTAATGATATTTGGCAGTCATGTTATAAATTGGGCATACGAATATTAAAAAGAAGCATTGTAAATCCTTCTTGTAGGTTCAAAATTGATGAAGTGGGGAATTATTTTTCCTGAAAAAGAACCTGGAATTGGTTGTCAAATTTGAAAATGCCGGTAGTCTTTTTGCCTGAGTTGTCGGTAGTGGTAAATGGCCGTGTAAGTCCTTTCAGTACCAGCTGGGTCATATGACTTTCTGTGATCTTTTTATCCTGTACTTCAAAAGGAATACGCACTTTACATCCGCCCCTGAAATTGGAACAACCCCAGGCAGTATTGCCCTTGATAATTTCGCCGGTCTTGCAGGAGGGGCAAATTAGTTTTTCAGGTTCTGCAGCTGTAAAAATGACTTTGTTTTCATCATTCAGCTCCAGAAAGCCATCCACTGTTTCTTCGTCTTGTTTAAATCCTTTGATAAGGGTGGTTTTTCCCTTTTCCGCAAGTCGTTTGATTTGGGCATCCGTTAGCTTTTTACCCATGAACTCAAATGGGATGATAAACTTGCAGCCGTCTTTCCATGATGAGCATCCCCAGGCTGTATTGCCTTTTTTCAAGATGCCTTTTTTGCAGGCCGGACAGGTGGTTTCCTGGGGTTCCTCAAGGGCTGCTTTTTCTTTTTTCTGCGGAACAACAGGTTCATCCTCCACAAGGGTAAATACCTTACGGGGCGAGCGTTTTACTTGTTCCACCACTTCGGCAACCATTTGTTTCATCTCATCCATAAAATGGCCTACCTCGTATTGACCGGATTCTATCAAACGCAGTTTCTTTTCCCATTGTCCGGTCAGTTCGGCTGATTTGAGCAGTTCATTTTCGATGCTGTCAATCAGGTCTATCCCCGTTGGAGTGGCCACCAGTCGTTTACCTTCTTTTTTGATGTATTTTCTTTTGAAGAGAGTCTCAATGATATTGGCACGGGTAGAAGGACGGCCGATACCGTTTTCCTTCATCAGTTCGCGCAGCTCTTCATCCTCTACATTTTTGCCTGCCGTTTCCATGGCACGCAAAAGGGTTGCCTCGGTAAGATATTTTGGCGGTTGGGTAAATTTCTCCAGTAACCCGGGTTCATGAGGACCGTGTTCGCCGATCACAAATTGCGGCAGAATGTTTTCATCGCTCTGTACCGGGTTCTTGTCATTCATGTAGACGGTACGCCATCCGGGAGACAGGATTTGCTTACCGGTTGCTTTAAAATCATGTGGTCCCACTTTGGCATCTACCGTGGTGTTTGACACCTTACAATCGGGATAAAAGACGGAAATGAAACGCTTGGTCACCATGTCAAAGACCTGGTTTTCTTCTTTGCTCAGATCATTGCGTGTCTGGCCAGTAGGGATGATGGCATGGTGATCGGTGATTTTTTTATCATCAAAAACCTTGCTGCTTTTGCGAATGGTTTTTCCCTGCAACAGGGGAGCTGTTAAAAATTCATAGCCTTTTAGCTGTTTAAGGATCCCCGGAATCTTTGGATACTGGTCGTTTGGCAGATAAGTAGTATCCACACGGGGATAGGTCGTGAGCTTTTTCTCATACAAAGATTGAATGACCCGTAAGGTATCTTCTGCACTCATGCCAAATTTACGGTTACAGTCCACCTGCAGGGAAGTAAGGTCAAAAAGGCGCAATGGCTGCTCTATGCTGTTCTTAGTGTCTATTTTGATGATTTCAAGCTCGTATTGGCTAATCTCTTCCAAGACCTGGGCGGCATCTTCGCGTTGTTGAAAACGCCCTGAAGAGGCCGAAAAACTGGTCTCCCGATACAGGGTTTTGATTTCAAAGTAAGGTTCCGGCTTAAAGGCATCAATTTCCTTTTGACGGTTGACAATCAGGGCGAGGGTAGGGGTTTGTACCCGTCCAATAGAAAGTATCTGTTTGTTCTGGCCGTATTTGATGGTATACAGCCTTGTGGCATTCATTCCTAGGAGCCAGTCACCGATGGCACGGGCACTTCCTGCCGCATACAGGTGGTCGAATTTCTCTGCCGGCTGAAGCTTCTGGAAGCCTTCACGAATAGCCTCTTCTGTTAGGGAGGAGATCCATAGCCTTTTTACCGGCGCCGTACATTTGGCTTTTGACATGACCCATCGCTGAATCAGTTCCCCTTCCTGGCCGGCATCCCCACAGTTAATTACCTCCTCGGCAGAGGCCATCAGTTTCTCGATAATCGAGAATTGTTTTTTGACACCTTCATTGTCAATCAGCTTAATGCCAAACTTTGAAGGGATCATGGGAAGGTGATACAGCGTCCAGGCTTTCCATGCATCGGTATAATCATTGGGTTCTTTCAGGGTACACAAATGCCCGAAAGTCCAGGTGACCTGGTATCCGTTGCCTTCAAAATAGCCGTCCCTGCGGCCATTGGCTCCAATGATCTGTGCCAGTTCCTTGGCTACGCTTGGCTTTTCAGCAATGCAAACTTTCATGACAGAAGTTCAAAGTTTCAGGTTTAAAGTTTCAAGTTTGGAATTAGAGCAGATTAGTACTTTTCAGGAGATTCAGGACGCTAAAGACATTGAAGGCGCAGAGATCATGCCTATGCTCCATGCCCCGTGCCTTTCTACATTTCCAGTAAATTAACCCCTTTAGCTAATTTTCAGACTACAAGCCTTATGCCATTTTCTTCCAGCGAAATCATCCTTTTTTTGTACAATGCGCCAACAGCAGCCTTGAAGTTTTTCTTGCTGAATTTGAAGATCTTATAAATCTCTTCGGGTGAGCTTTTATCGGTAAAGGGTAAAAATCCCTCATGCTTTTCCAGTTGTGCAATGATACTGTCGGCAAAGCTGCTGATCTTCTCATAGCCAGCTTTTACTAGGCTTAAGTCAATCTTGCCGTCAGTCCTGATTTTCTTGATGAAGCCCTGTATTTTATCTCCGGGATTTAGTTCCTGGAAGACTTCATTTTTGTACAGTACCCCAAGATGACTATTGTCGATAATGGCATTATATCCCAGATCGGTTGGGTTGACAATAATCAGGTCCACTTCTTCGCCCTCGTCATAATCGACCGGTATATTATCCAGGAACTGTTCTATTTTTGAAGAGGCTGCAATGCGTTTGCTGTTTAGGTCAAGATAGACATACACCAAATATTTCTTGCCTTCTTCCATGGGCTGTCGCTGTTCACGGAAAGGAACAAACAGGTCTTTGGGTAACCCCCAGTTAAGGAAAGCGCCCACCTGGGTGACAGAAACCACTTCCAGCAGGGCAAACTCTTCCACCATGGCCTTGGGCTTTAAGGTAGTGGCCACCAGTCGGTCTTCCGAATCCAGATAGATAAAAGCATCAATCATGTCTTCAGGCTGTGTGCCTTCGGGAACATATTGTCTGGGCATCAGAATTTCGCCCAGGTCACCCCCGTCGAGATAAATACCAAAGTCCAGCTCTTTAATTACATACAGGTGATTTATTTTTCCTATTTCAGCCATTGTGTGAGTTTCAAGTTTAAAATTTCAAGTTTCAAGTGGTCCGGTGCAGGGGCCGGATTAAGGAGATTAAGGAGGGTAAGGACTCTATAGACCATGCCCCAAGTCCCTTGCCCAATGCTTTTTCCGTTCTCCGGTTTCCGTTCTCCATACGTTTACCATCCAGCCGCCAGAATATCTGCTATATGAATAGGTTTAATGGGTAAATTGTTTTTCAGAATGTAACTTTCGATATTCATGATGCAGGACGATTCTGTTGATACGATATATTCTGCTCCCGTGTTTAAGGCATGCTCCACTTTTTGCTGGGTCATGGCAGTAGAGATGGCAGTGAATTTGGTGGAAAAGGTTCCTCCAAAGCCACAGCAGGTTTCGGTATCTTCCATTTCAACCAGTTCGAGGCCTTTTACTTTTGAAAGCAAAAGCCTTGGTTCCTGTCGTATACCATATTCTCTTAGGGCGGTGCAGGCATCATGATAACAGACTTTATGCGGAAATATTGCTCCAAAATCTGTAAAATGAAGATGGTTGACCAGGTAATCCGTTAATTCAAAAAGGTTACGGTTCAGCCGTTGATAATCTTCATAGCCGGCCTGTCCTTTTTTAAACAGATCGGGGTAATAGTTCTTGATAAAGCCGGTACAGGAAGCCGATGGGCTTACTATATGCCTTTCGTTTGGGAAATCAAGGATGAATTTCTTTGCCAGAGTCTTGGTCTCATCCCAGTAGCCGCTGTTGAAAGAGGGTTGTCCGCAACAGGTCTGCTCAGGATTGTAGTTCACTTCAATACCTGCTTTCCTTAATAGTTTAACTACATTGAAAGCGGTGTCAGGATATATCTGATCGATAAAACAGGGTATAAACAGATCGACAGTCATACAATTTCTATTTGGGTTGAAGATACCAAAGAATTTCAGATCAATCTGAAAAGCCAGAAAGAAAAGTAATGTAAAATATCGAATAAGGAATAAGAAATAAGAAATGTAAAAGGATTGCTTTGATCTGAGATACTTTCTTATTTCTTGTTTCTTATTTCTTATTTAAATATTCTTTTCTCCGGCAAATCTGATTGACCCATCACTTTTCTTAAAACAAAAAGCTGCCCCATGGAGCAGCTTTTGCACGGGAGGAGCGACTCGAACGCCCGACACCTGGTTTTGGAGACCAGTGCTCTACCAACTGAGCTACACCCGTATCCGTTTTGCGAGTGCAAATATAGTAATTAGTTTTATTCTACCTAAAGAATTTCAATCGTGAGAGAGAAAAATATGCACTGCACCGTCATTTTATGAACCTTAAAAACCCTGATGTTTTCATTATGAAAGGGATATAATATTTACAAAATCTCTATGATATTCATTTTTTTTAGGAAGATGAATGCTTCTTGTCCGTTTCTTTAGAAATTTCCTATTTCTTTTCTACATTCACCATTGTAAACTAAACTGCTTGTTACCTATGTCTGGTCAGAAAAGTTTCTTTTTGGAAAGGAATGTACTCATCATCTTTGGGGTTACATTAATCGCCGTGATGGGTATCTCCAGCATTACGCCCGCCTTTCCGGGAATCATCAAATATTTTGGTATCTCGATTCAACAAGTGGGATGGCTGATTGCCGCCTTTACCCTTCCGGGCATCTTCCTGACCCCGGTCACTGGCATTCTTGCCGACCGCATTGGAAGGAAGCTGGTATTGATTCCTTCTCTTTTGGTATTTGGAATAGCAGGCTTCCTTTGTTCCTTTATGACCGATTTTCATTCTTTGCTTGCTTTGTTGTTCATCCAGGGAATAGGTGCAAGTTCGCTTTCAAGTATCAATATCACCCTGATTGGGGATTTGTATACCGGCGAGAAAAGAACTGCCCTAATGGGCTATAATGCCAGTATTTTAAGCATTGGCACAGCTGCATACCCTGCCATTGGGGGACTGATTGCCACCTTTGGCTGGCAGTATATTTTTTATCTGCCATTGCTGGCAATTCCTTTGGCTCTTTATGTATGGCTGGGTCTTGATAACCCTGAGCCCAAAGATCCTCAAAGCATTGGAGAGTATTTTAAAAGAATTTGGAAGAATATCAACCAGTCCAGCGTGTGGGGCCTGTTTTTAGTCAATATGCTTGTTTTCGTATTGCTTTACGGAGCCTATCTTACCTATTTCCCCATCATGCTTTCGGAGCGTCTGCAGGCTACTTCTGTACAGATTGGTCTTTCCATGTCGGTCATGTCTCTGGTGACAGCGGCTACTGCTTCCCAGCTTGGAAGGCTGAATATGATGCTGAAGCCCAGGTACCTGTTAATGATTGGGGCAGGTTTTTATATGCTCTCCATGCTAACTCTTTTAATCGCTACCAGTTGGGCTTATGTGGTCATCGCAGTCGTACTCTTTGGACTGGGTCACGGGATGATGATTCCATCCATTCAGAATTTACTGGTAGGATTTGCCTCCATTAAGGAAAGGGCAGCCTTTATGTCCTTTAACAGCATGGTATTACGTATCGGTCAGACCTTAGGCCCACTCGTAATAGGTATTTTTTATGCCTTTGGAGGCCTTGAAGCTTCATTTCTTACGGGAGCTTCAGTTGCATTTGTAATGGCGGGTGTAGTGGCAGCAATGGTAAGAGGCGCAGGCACTGAGAGAACTTCTAAAGTGTAGAAATGTAATGCCTCTTGGATACCTAATGATTGCTAATAATTAAAACAATTTTTACAGGAAAGGACTACTAATCAAACATCTTTTCTTGTGCCATGGTGAATTATATCTATTTCTCTCAGTTAGTTTTGCTCATAACTGTCTGCTGGATATGCATTCGCCTGTTATTGATCAAATAATTCTATAGTTAATGTCAAAGCATTGAAATAAATCCTAAAATATCCTTAATTTTAATAGCGGTTAAAGGAGAAGATTTCCGAGGGGCGAATCATTAAACTGTTTTAACCATGAAAACTGAATTATTTATTCATCCTTCGTTTTCAAACCTGAGGGAGTTTATTCATCAGATACCCGGGAACTTCTCTTCCATGGGCGAGGAAGTTTATAATGGACGCAATGATGTCCGGTTTGTCAATGTAAACGGTGTTGTGTTGGCCATTAAATACTTTAAACGGATCACCCTTGCCAACCGTTATATTTTTGCTACCGTTCGTAAATCAAAAGCCAGAAGAGCCTATGACCATGCTGAGCTGTTGATACAAAAAGGAATTACTTCTCCCCAGTCTGTTGCATACATCAATTGTTACCGGTATGGCATGCTTTACCAGAGTTTTTATGTGAGCCTTCATACCAATTATCGGCCCTTTATGGAAATCCTTCAACTCCCTATTTCATATGCAGAACCTGCATTAAAGGCTTTTGCCCGTTTTATTTATGGGGTACACAAAGCGGGTATTTTTCATAAAGACTTAACCATTAGAAACTTGTTGTACTTGTATAATGATCACCGCTATGATTTTTCACTGATCGATACCAACCGTATGAGTTTTCATACCTATTCATTCAAAAAAGGGATGAACAACTTGAGCAGGTTAGCATTGCCGGTAGAAACCATTGGAATTATAGCTGCCGAATATGCCCGTCAGGCTCAGGTGAGTGAAATCATGGCCCTTAACGCCATTGTATTTTCAAGATGGCGCACCAACATAAATTTGATAATTAAAAAGGTGCTAAAGAAGCCCTTGCACCTGTTTGTTCCCCGATATCGAAAGGCATCTTACATTGTAACAAAGGAATCCACAATTACTACTGACAAGGCATTCGGGTAAATAAATTTATCCTGATTAATCATGGATACACTAAATCGATACAAGCACATCGTCTTCCTGATTGTTATTTCTTCCATTTTATTGCTCGCGGGCCTGGATAAGATAGATGTGAATATCATGGAAGCACGTAACTTTATTTCTGCTCGTGAAATGGTTCAAAATAAAGAATATTTGCTTACCACTATCAACAATGAGCCCCGTTACCAAAAACCGCCGCTGCCTACATGGCTTACGGCAGCTTCTGGAAGCATATTTGGATTTGATTCTCTTTTTGCCTTAAGGCTGCCCGTTGTTGCAATTACGATTCTTCTGGTGCTCATATTTTACCGTCTTTCCCAATTATTGGGTTTAGAGGATACCCATAGCATGAAAAATGGCCTAATCCTGATAACCTCCTTTTATATCTTTTTTTCCGGGCGCGATAATCAATGGGATATGTATTCCCACAGCCTGATGATGGTAAGCATCTTTTTCATGGTAAAACTGTTTTTGGAAGACACTAAGAAGATCCAAAATACATTGCTGGCAGCCCTTTTTATGGGACTCTCCATTTTAAGTAAAGGGCCTGTTTCCTTTTATGCCTTGTTCCTGCCATTTATTATCAGCTATGGCATCATTTATTCAATTCCATTCAGGCGAAAAGGCATCCATTTAATAAGCTTCATTTTATTGGGTTGGGCAATTGGCTTATCTTGGTATGTATATGTCAGGCTGAAAGATCCAACGGCTTTTAAGATGATTGCTGAAAAAGAAACCACCAACTGGATCAATTATGAAGTTAAGCCTATTTATTACTACTGGAGCTTCTTTCTGCAAAGCGGATTATGGGCCATAGCCTCTTTTGTTGCATTAATCTATCCCTATTTAAAGAAAAGGGTAGTCAATGTGAAAGTCTATCGCTTTGCTGTCTTGTGGACGGTCCTTGCCTTGGTATTTTTATCCCTCATTCCGGAAAAGAAGATAAGATATTTGATCCCGGTACTCATTCCTCTGGCTTTGACAACAGGTTTTTATATTG
>DATGYU010000260.1:0-1567 GCA_035297625.1 Prolixibacteraceae bacterium | reverse complement strand
CAGATCCTTGGTAATGCCTTCCCCCGTTATACCTTTGGCTTGAATTACAACCTGGAATGGAAAGGTTTTGATTTGGGGCTGTTGATCCAGGGAGTGGGTAAACGCGATATGTTCCTGCGTGGTGAGCTGGTAGAACCCTTCCACTCCAATTATTCCTATGTGATGTATACCCATCAGTTGGATTACTGGACACCTACCAATACCGATGCCCGCTGGCCAAGATTGTCGGCTCCGGGATCGGCATCCAATACCAACAACTATCAGAAAAGTTCAGACCTGTATATTTTCAACGCCTCTTACCTGCGCTTGAAAAACATTCAATTGGGCTATACCCTGCCTCAGCAACTGACCTCGAAAATCGGGGTACAGAAATGCCGTCTGAGTGTAAATGCGCAGAATCTGTTCACCCTGTCCAATGTTTCATTCATTGATCCTGAATCATCGGAATTCGGAAATAACATGGGCGGTGTAGGCGGCGTAGGCGCTAACAGTGGTCGTAATTACCCGACTCTGAAGTACTATGGATTTGGTTTAGATTTAGAATTTTAAAAAGATAAACAGATGAAAAATAGATTCTTTAAATATAGCGCAGGTCTTGCCACAGCAATCCTATTATTATTTACTTCCTGTAACGAGATGGATCTGCCTCCTACCGATAAATTTACGGAAGGAAATTACTGGACCTCGACTGAGAAAGCCAATATGATTCTGAACATGGCCTACAGCCAGATGACCAACAGTGATTATTTCTTTAACACAGAAACCCTTTCCGATAACCTGTACGAAGGTCGTGGATCAAGTAGTGAAAAGGCTATTTCATCCGGTCAGGCAGATGCTTCCAATGGTCGTTTTCTCAATGAATGGAAAGATTGTTACGCAGGAATCAAGACCTGCCACATTTTCCTGGAAAATGTAGACCGTATACCCAATATGGATGTAAACCTAAAGACAAGGATGAAAGCTGAAGCCCGTTTCATCAGGGCCTTTCTCTATTTTAGATTAACCAACTGGTATGGTGATGTGCCACTTTTTGATCATGACCTGACGCTAACAGAAGCAAAAACAATTGCCCGTACGCCAAAAGCCGATGTGATCGCTTTTGTGCAAAGTGAGTTGGATGCCATCATTGATCAGCTGCCTACCAAGGACGAATATGAAAAAGATGATAAGGGCCGTATTACTTCAGGAGCGGTTGCTGCTTTCAAGGCCCGTATTTACCTGTATGAAAACGATTGGACCAATGTAGCTACCTGGTGTGAAAAATTGATCAACACAGCCGATTATGGTACTTATTCCCTGTTCCCTTCATACGAAGGACTTTTCCTTCCGGAGAACGAAAACAACGATGAAGTGATCCTGGATTTAAGCTACGTGCCCGTTTTACGGACATGGAGTAACTTCCATGATGTTGTTCCGGTTTCTATAGGTAACAGGGTTAATTCCTTCGCACCCACCCAGGAACTGGTCGACAATTACATCATGCTGAATGGTAAAACAATCAATGCGTCAGGTTCAGGCTACAGCGAAACGACTCCTTATAAGAATCGTGATCCAAGGCTTACCGCTA
>DATGYU010000259.1:0-25140 GCA_035297625.1 Prolixibacteraceae bacterium | reverse complement strand
CACTGCGACTGGAAGTCACAGGACCCGTTGCTGCCCTGAATAGGATGAATTGGGTCCGTTGACTTCCAGCTGACGCTTCTGCTAAAGATGTTTATATCCAATAAACATGGCAACCCTCATGGCTTTCAAAAGCTTTTTCTTTTATTTTCCATAACTGCCACTGCGACTGGAAGTCACAGGACCCGTTGCTGCCCTGAATAGGATGAATTGGTCCGTTGGCTTCATCCATAACAGGTATCTTAGAAATCGGTCACCAATATTTAGATGCTCAATACTTGCTCAATATTCCCTCAATACCCGCTCAAGTCTAAATGGGTACATAATGGGTAGATACTGGGTACATACTGGGTTCCTGAACCCAGTATGTACCCAGTATCTACCCATTATGTACCCAGTATCTACCCATTAGCTCAAGAGATGGTATTGACCAGGTATTGAGCGAATATTGAGCATGTGGGTAAAAGTTTCAACAGGATTACGGTAAATAAAGGAGGGTGGTTATTTGAACGAAAGAAAAGATTATGAATAAAAATTGCTTAGGTGAATAATTGGTACATAAAGCCTGATTCCTCACCAAAAGAGAGGGTTAAAGTCCTTCTGCCAATTAAGAATCGATATAAACAAGTTGAATATTTTGTAAAAAAGCTTTGAAAGAAATGTTGAAAAAGATAACTTTGAAATAATAGTAGATCATAATTGAAAAGATTGGCAAATTTAACCACTAAGTATATAATTGAGGTGGATGGACATTTCGGAATGTTGACAACAATTTAAATACGCACTCAATTAAAATGTATATAGGATGCCAGGTGAATTGGATGGATAATATGTGTGGTATTGTTTGTAGCATATTCACTTTAAATAAAATAAAATCAGTGCAGATTATTTATAATCCAAAGTATTTCAAATTGTTACATAAGCGCTTCTGAAAATAAAACTACAGGTGTATGAAAAATGTATTACTTTTCCTTTTGTTATTGATTGGAACCTCTGTGGCTTACGCTCAACCCACTGAACAGGCTTTAAAAACACTTACCCAGGAACAGTACAGGCAATATTTTCCGATTGAAACCCAGATTGCCATGTTTGTGCCAACTACTGATTTTGTCTGTATTTTACCCACCCATGAAAAGGATACTGCCTTGCAAAAAGAGGTCAATGAGTACTACAATGAAAAAATAATAAAAAAATTACCCACTGTTCCTAACCAGATTGCCAGGATTATTACGGATAAAGAAGCATTAAAAGAAGATTTATCCAACCTCAATATTCATGCCTTCGGTACAGTTGAGGGCAACTTATGGATTTCGCAATTCATGAAAAACGCAAAGGATTTTCCTGTTAAAATTACATCGGACAGCATTGTGGCAGAAGAGACCTATGTTGGCAATGATTATATGGTAACCGCTTTATGGGTTAACCCCTCCAATTACAAACATTCGCTGACCCTTTACATACCGCAGAATCTGCAATGTGCCAAATCCGCCTACAGGGATAATTCGAATCAATATACCATCTGGCAGAAAGGAAAGAAGGTAAAGGACGCTTGTTTTCATTTAAGAAACGGCAAGTGGATATTTTCAGATCAAAGAGATTCAATGCTGGAATTCAGGAATGTAAATCACCTGATGGAAGAAAACAACGTGGGAAAAATTGATCGTTTCCACTATCGCTATCCCACAGAAAATCAATTGTCGACCTGCCCGATTGATGAGCAGGATATTCTGGTTGACACTATAAAATTAGCGCAAATCAATGATCAATTCAGCAATGTGCCCTCATTGGATTGGCTTAAGCCAATTGCTGAGAAAAATAAAATTGTTGCCATAGGTGAAAGCCATCATTTACGTTTCAATCAATATTTGATGAAAGACATACTGTTTTCATTGAATAAATTTGATCATTTTTCACTGTTGGTACTGGAGTTAAATTATTCATATGCCGGGTATTTCAACTACTATTTATCTTTGGATAATGACAATGAAGCCAAGGTTTTTAGTGATTCGGTGCTGACAAAAATATTTCCACAGTACGTGTCTTTAATGGCTGAAATCCGTAACTGGAATAAGTTATATCCTGAAAAGAAAATCCAGGTGGGTTGTTCAGATCTGGAACATGATTTCATGAAAACAATTCAATTGATACTCAATCCATATTTATTAAAAACAGATCCAAAAGCAGATGTCAGCTATAGTGTTAAAGATACACTGAAAGGATATTTAGCACGGGCAAAAGAAATCATTGAACAGGCAAAAAAGGAAAATGTGATTGGCGATTATTCCTTTCAGACTCCACAGTACATGGAAAGTGTATATGAAAACCTGGCATCTTCTATCCCAATAAAAATAGACCCTAAGAATTTTAATGACCATTCCCAACGTTTCCTGGTAATGATTCGCAATGTGACAGATAAACGATTCCTGGGAAAACAGGTAGCCGATGAGAAGAGTGTATTTTATGGTGGATCTGAGCATTTTAGAATTGTGGATGCAGAGGATTATTTTAGCGTGAACTTTGGAATGAATGACAACAGAAAGAATACGGAGGGCTATTTCCTTGCCCATTCCTTTGAGCCAACCAAAGGCAACGTTTATACCATACGCCTGAATACACTTGCAGTTTCTATTGAAGATTCCATTCAGCGCATTAATCCCAATCTGAGATTTACAACAGAAACAGATTTAATAAAATTATATAAAGCTGGAAAAATAAAGTTGAATGAACCAGTATTAGGACCTTATCCAAGTGAATTCGATAAATATATTTATAAGCTATCGTACAAATATCCAAATTATGCCTTCAGAATCAAAAATATAGATCTTGATGCTGCACTGAAAAATTACGAAGGATTTACACGTTTTACATTATTTATAAACCTAAATTCTTACACAGATTATAATACCAATATTGTTATACCTTATTCCCCGGTAGGAGATAATTAAAAAGTGTAAAAATTGAAAACCAATCATCGTATTAAGTAATCGCGCTGCGCTTGACAACTATTTATATTTCCAAGGCTCGACACAACCATAAAAACACCGATATGACAGACAAAAACGATGACATCAGGAAATTTTCAGAAAGTATGTCTATAAAGTATGACATACTGGAAGAGGGGATTGATATTGAAACCCAAATGGAATATTTGGAGTATTCCCATTCATTTGATCTTGGCGAGCTGACGGAAGAACAGACCCTTGGTTTGGGAAACATGCTGTTTGATGCCAGGATAAAAGCAGAAGGTAAGAAAAAAGCATTGGGGCTGTTGGCGCATCTTGGAACAGTTACCGCGTTCAGACAAATTGAAAAATACTACAATCATCCGGAGAATGAAGTAAAAAAATGGACCGCCCTGGCATTGCAGGAGTGTAAAATGTTCCTGGAGAGCTCACTGACAGATGAAAACTGGTGTATTATCTCAAGCGGGCTTGGAGGGACGGATGGCAAATTACGTAACTACTTTCTGGTTTTACCATTAACGGATCAACAGTTTACCCCCATACAACACCGTATCATAGAAGACGAATTTCATCTGATAGCCAAAGACTTAAAATGTACCATAGAGAATGTTGACTGTTCAGACATTTATGTAGGAATAACGGTACTTATTCCAGTGGATGTTGCCATTGGGATATTCATAGAAAAAGGAATTATAAAATGTAATGAATTGGGGGACTTTGTGTTTGAGTATTATTATGTGACGAATACAGATATTCCAGACAGGCAGGAAATTACAGAAATTATAAAAAAAGTTAGGGAAGATTGATGCCTGGGGATAATCAATAATGCTCTGAGGTGCTTAAACAATAGGGTAATATCATTCTTAGGTTATAAATATGTTTTAACAGCAAGTTTAATTGCCTGATATTTTGTTTTTGTATCTTTACAAGAAAATATAAGGTATGCTTACGAAATCTAATGTACTCAAAACTATTACTAAATTCCCGGAACATTTCTCCGTTGATGAGTTAGTAGATAAGATGATATTACTTGACAAGATTGAAAAGGGATTGCAACAGGCTGATAATAATCAAGTAATTTCCGACGAAGAATTAGATAAGCGGATTGAAGAATGGTTAAAATAGTATGGACTGAGCAATCAGCATTTGACTTAAAAAATATATTTGATTATATCTCAAAAGATTCCAAACGCTATGCTGAAGAACAGATCCGACGTATAAAATCAAAAACTACTATTTTAAAGACACAGCCTGAATCTGGACGGATTGTGCCGGAATTAGGAGTCCTGCAAATAAGAGAGTTAATCGAGGGTAATTACCGTATAGTATATCGTATCTTAAGCTATGAATTAATTGAAATCCTAACAATTCACCATACGTCACGGGATTTTGAATCAAGAAAAATAGAAAGATAAATTAACCCTTCCCATTTCATCATCTTTAAAATACAAACTATGAGAAAGATAATTGTCTTGTCAATGGTTACCTTGGATGGGGTCATTCAAGGTCCCGGAGGACCGGAGGAAGATCCATCGGGGGGATTCAACTATGGCGGTTGGGTGGCACCGTATGATGATGAGGTGTATGGCAAGGAGGTGGAAAAAGAACTGCAACCTGCAGATTATCTTTTGGGCAGAAAAACCTTTCAGATCTGGGAAAGCTACTGGCCTGCACATGCCGACTTTTGGCCGGGCATCAACAATGGCACAAAGTACGTTTTGTCCAATACCGTAAAAGCGTCGGATTGGCAGAACACTGTTTTCCTGAAAAGTATCGAGGATATCAAAAGGGTCAAACATACCGAAGGTGCTGACCTTCAGGTTTGGGGCAGTGGTGAGCTTATTCAGCTGCTGCTTCAGCATGATTTGGTGGACGAGATCTGGCTCAAGATTCACCCGTTGACGCTGGGTCAGGGAAAAAAGCTGTTTGCCGATGGCACTACCCCTATGGCCTTTACAGTAACAGAATCATTGGTAACGCCCGGCGGGGTGATCATCGTCCATTATAAGCGGGCTGGAGCAGTCAGGACGGGTACTGTTGGAGTGTAAGGATGAACGCGAACCTGGTCAACGTATTGCCCGGACATCAGCCTCTTTTGGGAGAGACTATGTCCTGAGTATGAGTATTGGGTATTGGGTATTTTTTTCAATTTCCCGTGTGACATAAGAGTGTAAATAATTGTCGGGTAGGATGCTGATTTATGATATTTCTTCTGTTAAAGTTCGGTTTAATTGTTTACTTTACAGATCTAAATTTAACTCTTATGCCTAAGATTACTTTACTTTTTCTGATCCTTACTGTAGTTTGTACCGGACAGCTGACGGCACAGCGTGGCTATTACGATGCTCCCTATATCCGTTATGAAGCCGACAAGGCTATCCTGAGCAATGGGGCATTGGCAACTGCCAAATCGTATGCGCAGGCTGATTTGCAGTCAGAAGCCTCGGAGCAGGTTTGCGTGGACATGAAAAGTGACGGGGCCATGGCTGAATTTAGCTTTACCGAGGCTGCAGACGGTTTGGTAATTCGCTATTCAGTGCCCGATGGCCAGACTGCTGCCATTGGAGTATATGATGGTGCCACCAAAATTACAACACTCATCCTGACCTCCAAATGGTCGTGGGAATTGCTATGGAACAATGGCGATCCTAACAATACCGGGGTTACCAACAAGAATCCCAAATTCCGCTTTGATGAGATACGCTATAAGCTGCCCCAAAAGCTTTCAGCCTTAAAGCTTATTAGAGAAAGTGGCAGCCCCTCTATTGACTTTATCGAGATGGAGCCGGTACCCGATGTTCTGACAGCTCCTCAGGGGGCGGCGGTGTATAATGGCAACGGAAGTACTTTACAGGCCTTTATTGATGCCAACGGTGGCAAGACGATCTTCATCCCTTCAGGGGTGTATAACATCAACAGCCAGCTTTATTTTGGGGTTTCACGCACAAAGATACAAGGGGCTGGCATGTGGTATACTCAGCTTAACTTTACTGTCACCAACGAAAGCAATGGGGGCCTGAATGCCAATGCCACCCATATCAGCTATGCCGATCTGTTCATTACAACGGATATGACCACCCGGACCAAGGGTTACGCGGGCATTCATGGTATTTATACCCAGGAATCGGTTATCAAAAACATCTGGGTGGAACATTGCGGCACCGGGGCATGGATTGCCCAGTATTCGCCTGGTGGAGTGCCTTATGCAGATGGCTTTCTGATGACAGGCTGTCGTTTCAGGAACACCTATGCCGATGGTGTCAACCTGTGCAAGGGAACCCGCAATGCCATTGTGGAGCACTGTAACTTCCGCAACAACGGGGATGACGGGATGGCCATATGGTGTGCCGAAGGACTGGAATGCATCAACAACACCTTTAGGAACAATACGGTAGAAAATGTATGGAGAGCGGCAGGAGCTGCACTTTATGGAGGAAAAGACAATAAATTCTATGATATCATCATCAGGGATAATGTGGAAACAGGGATTACCATCACCAATAACTTCCCGGGCGTAGGCTTCAACGACAAGGGGATGCACGATTTCCACAATATCACCCTTACCGGCTGCGGGACCTTTAACGGAGTATATAACGACCGGCTGGGAGCCATCAATATCTACAACGCTTCGGGAGCAGGCACCAAGGTGCAAAATGTGCACTTTTACAATATAGACATGGTGGATTCAAAATGTGATGCCATCCGTATTGCGCGCACTTCAGGCACCGGAATTTTCAACTTAAGCTTTGAAAATGTCACGGTCAATGGGACGGGAAAGGAATACCCGGCCAACAACATCAACAATTCCACTGCCGGAAGGGGTTACGTGGCCATCCTTGAAAATGCCCCATCAGGTAAAGCTACCTATTGCGGGTTGAATTATTCCAACCTTGGTGGAAATGCCAATGGAACTGCATTCTACCCAAACCTAATAAGTTCGTTTAGATGGACTGCACTTACTGGTTGTGACTATACGGCTGTAAGCGGCATCAGCTTATCACCCGCTGATACTACCATGGCCGGCGGGGCAACCTTACAGCTAAGGCCTACATTTGCACCGGTAAACGCTGCCAACAGGATTGTAAGTTATGTTTCCAGCGACCCGTCGGTAGCCTTGGTTGACTATGCTGGATTGGTAACAGCTATGGGCAAAGGACAGGCAACCATCACGGTAACCACGCAGGAAGGCAACTACTCGGCCAGCAGCACCATCAACGTAAAAAGCGATCCGGTGATCCATTATAAGATCAAGAGCCGCTGGCAGAATACCTACCTCTATGATGCAGATGACAGGGTAAGGTATAGTGTGGCCTCTACGGGCAACAATTACCTGTGGCTGCTGGAAGATGTGGATGGGGTGAAGGCCATCAAAAACATTGGCACGAGTGATTATATGAATATAGAAAATCTTACAGGCTATGTCGAATGCACGGCGCCTACAGCCGGTTCTAAGAAAGCTGAATGGGCTACAGAAGATACCGGGGATGGTTATGTAAGAATTAAAAATCAAGGCATAACGGCAGGTTATATTCATGTTGAGAACCTGCAGAATCAGGCACAATACGGCGCAGTAGAGCCTTCGTGGTGGAGTGCCATGTGGCTGCTTGAGCCTGTATTGATCACTACTTCTGTAAATAATTTATCTACACCAAAAACCATGGGAATCTATCCCAATCCTACTCATGGGGATTTCATGTTGAGCGTTGGCAGCTTTGCCCGTAAAGAGAAGGTGGAGATACTGGTATTCAATATGACCGGTCAGGTGATGGTCCGTCAGACAGCTATAGCTGATGATAACGGGGATATGAATACAAAACTTGCTACAGGGAATACTCTTTCCCAGGGAAATTACTATGTGGTGGTAAAAGGGGAAAGCAATATTACCAATGGGAAGCTGTTGGTAGTGAGGTAAGTGCTGAATGGCATGATGCAGTATAGAGAAATTGTGAAGATCAGAATTTGTGATCTTTGTGGTTAAATTCTTTTTTAACACAAAGATCACTAAGAAATTACACAAAGATCTCAAAGATTACAGGTCGTTAATAATTTTCAAAAGAATGTTATTTTTGATTATTTAATGATATATTTAGCATATCAAAAAATATAAAAAGGCCGGAATCTTTCTTGAGCATTCCTGACAGTATTTATTTTTATCAGTCAAAGCTGAAAGAACCGGTTGAACAATTCTGAAAGACCATGAAGTCAACTGTTATCGTTTTGTTGTTTGCCCTGTTGTCATTAATGTTTTTCTCATGCGAAAAAGAACCTGTTGAAGATTCTTATCAAGGAAGAATAAAAAGGGTAAAGCATTATAGTTCCATTCAGGATACCGTTGTCAGAAACATCGAAGAATACCAGTATGATTCAAAGAACAGGCTGACAGCGATTGAAAGTGAGGGAAGCACCGTAAAGTTTGAATACAATAGCAACAATCAATTGGTTAGGAAATATTATTTATATGAAAATCCTGATTATAATGATACCATCACCTATGTTTATAAAGATGAAAAACTAGTGGTTGAATTACAGCACTCAGACCCTCCCAATAATATATACTTTCATAACATGAAGACAGTTTATGAGTATGAAAATGCAAGGCTTGTGAAGAGTAAAAAATACATGAATAATATCTTTCAACAGCTGATCGTTTATGAGTATAAGGATGATCTGGTGAAAAAAGCATCCTTTTACAGCGATAGCCTGGGATTATATCTACATACCGTCAGAAGTCATTACTACGATGAAAACAATAAATTATCTTTCATTACTAGTATGTATGCCAATTCAAGGGGTATGGCCTGGCTCCAATCCATCTATTATTTATACAATGAGCATGGTGACCTTGATCTGGAGTATTCGGAACAGAGTGATCAAATCTCTGCAGGGATTACCTATTGCTTGAGATACGAGTATGATTAGGGGGGAGAGCTTAGAATCCTTTCCGCTAAAGCAGATAAACAATCCTTCAATCTTTCTCTTAAAGAGCAGTTAAAAACTGCCTGTCCCGTTATCAGTGATCAACAGATCGTCCAGATAGAGGGTGTAGGTTCCATTGGTGGTGGCAGGAGTGATAACAATCTGTGCAATGGTCTTGCCATTGGCTATCTTGCCCATATTAAAGGTGATTGTATTCCAATTGTTTAGCTTAAGCTTCCCCGGATACTTAGCTTTCAATTGTTCTCCATCGGTTGTAATTAGCTGAACAAATACCCCCTGTGCCTGCTTGTTGACTGGAAAGAGTTGATAGGTCAGGCAGGTTGTCGATGTAACAGGTATATTCACCTCAAATAAGGGGTATTTTAAGGCTGCAGGACCGCTTATCTTTAAGGACTGGCTTCCTGATGCTGCTTTCTCTTTTGAGAGGCTATAAGTACCATTAACATCAATTACTAAGGGTAATGCATCGTATCCTGATTCAAAGCTGGTACGCAGCCATACGGGGGATGATTGTAAAGATACCCCATGCTGATCGCTAAGGGCTATTTCACCTTTCATGACCCTTGCCGCTTTGCCAACTAAGCGCAGGTAGAAGTCCGAGGATACATAGGTACCGTCGGCGCTGGAGGTAAGGAAATACTGGTCTGCAGGTATAGCCAGATAGCTGTCGGCCATCTTGGCAATGGCAGTGCCTTCATCATATTCATCAAACATGGCTACATACAGGTACTGGTTACCTGAGGCTTTGATATTGGTAATCTGTCGCCACATGAAATTACCCTTATCCCTTGCAATCATATTGGGCGTTCCTCCATTCCAGTTCGACCATGCAAAGCCGGGAAAGGCTACTGGCTGATAATCCTTGTGGTGGGCTTTACACCATTCCATATCGGGCTCCAGGTAGTTTTGATGAAAGGTATCTGCCTCAGCCTGGGTCTTAAACCGTCCTACCGACCAGGGAGAAAGCATGTCAAAAGCCTTGTAGACTGATTCATAATCAGCATAGGAATCAATCGAGCCCGTGCGCCAGTTGGTGGGTACCCCACCAATGACATAGTAGCCTTTGTCGTGCAGCCAGCGGATGATGGCAAGGCTTTTCTGAGGTTCATCAGGGCGGTGGTTAAAGCCAAAGCCCCATAGACAGATAACAGGCTTGCCATTTTCGTGTACATAGTTAGCTGAAGTTAAGACAGGTAGATCATTCTCTATATGCAAAAGGTCGTTTTGGAAAAAGGCAGTATCATTGGCACTCATGTCGTACATCAGGTAAAAGATGCGGCCATATTTCTCAGAGGCTTTCATGATATGGACCGCAATACTGTCTCTTTGCTGCCGGTAAACAGCAGTTTTAGTCTCCCCAAGGAATCGTTGAAGGGCTATCCCATCGATACCATAATGCTGCATCCATGAAAAGTGCAGGTCAGTTACCTTTTGGTAGACAGAAGAGAACAGCAGTGAAGGCTTGCCATTGCCCAGTGGTGCAAAAGCGGTAGGGTAGAGACATTCCCTGGGGTATTCCGACACCTCGGGCCAGGCTTCAAAAGTAAGGCTCCCCTTGGCAGGTTTTTTATCCGGGGTGCGAAGGCTTCCTGGCGACCAGTGCCTCCATGCGTTTACCGGTGAGCCATCGCCATAACAGTTAAACCATCCCTGGTAGCCGCAAATCACCTTTCCCCGCAGGGAGTTGGAAACCCCGGCAGGCTGAGCTGTCACAAAGGTGGTTGTAAGTAACAGCAGATAGGTTAGGATGGGATGTTTCATGGCACCGGATTTTAACTGTAGTACCCTGTGAACCTGGTGTTGCTACCGGCCACAGGGTACTGATTGAAGAAATGGTTATTGAGTTTAAAAAAATAAGAAAATGGGCAATCGAGAAGATGAGAAAATGAGATATGTTTTTTTTATTTTCTCATCATCTCATCATCTCATTTTCTCATCCTATTTCTCATTTGGTCTGTTCCACCATCTTAATAGTCCCATCTGGGTTGTAATACAGTTTATCCACGCAGATGGAGCGCAGCCAGTCATGGTTCGATAAGGAGCTGTTATGGTAAAAAGCATACCACTGGCCTTTGTATTCCACGATAGAGCCATGGTTGGTGTAGCTGTCGGTAGGCTCCATATAGATGCCCTGGTATTTCCACGGGCCCAGTGGGCTGTTGCTGGTGGCATAACACATGCGGTTATGCTTATCATCCTTGTCATGGTTGTCGGAATAAGAAAGATAATATACCCCGTCTTTCTTGTGCACCCAGGTAGCCTCATGGAAATCGACAAGGCCTTCCATCTTTTGCATAGGGCCATCAATCTCCATCATGTTCTTTTTAAGCTTTCCTCCTTTGCAGGTACCGCCCCCGCCATGGTAAAAATAGGCCTGCCCGTCATCATCAATAAAGACACAGGGATCGATCATCGGATCTATGTTTTTGATGTAACCTTTTACCTTGAATCCCCTGTCAGGATGTTTACTGGTAGCCACTCCAATCTTCCATGATTCATTCCACTTGGTATCGCTTGGATGGGGAAAGTAGAAGTAATAGGTGCCATTTTTATAGGCACAATCGGGGGCCCACATAAAGCCCCCTTCGGGTCGTCCCCATTTGACCTGGGAGCTTCTGAGTATCTCCCCATGGTCTTTCCAGTGCACCATATCGTCAGTTGAGAATACATGGTACTGGTCCATCAGATCACATCCCTTTGGAGGGGCTATATCATGCGAAGCATATACATACAACCGGCCATCTTTCCAAACATGGGCGGAAGGATCGGCAGTATACATATGGCGGATAAAAGGATTCTGGGCATTGGTAATGGCTGAGATGAAAAGGCCGGCAGACAGTAGTGCCGCCCTGATAAATGATCTTTTAGATAATTGCATGGTCCGTTATTTCTGATTAGTGATTAGTATTGCTGAATGCTTCGGGAAGTGCAGCTCCGGCTCCCCATTCCCTGTTGGGATAAGGGCCCATGATCAGCTTCAGTTCTCCGCCGCTCACTAGGTCCTGGTGAGTAACCCAAGGACTGTTCAACGGCTTTCCGTTAAGATAAGCCTGCTGTATGTATTTGTTGGTCTCACTGCATCCAGGGGCCAGGATAGTAAAGTCCTTGCCGTTGTCAAGGTGGATGACCGTCTTGGTAAACAAGGGGCTTCCGATGGTATAAATTGGTATTCCGGGTACTACGGGATAGAATCCCATACTTGAGAAAACGACGAATGCTGACATCCCTCCGCCATCTTCATCGCCCGGAATACCAAATATGTTGTCTTTAAACCATGTATCTAAAAGCATGCGCACCCGCTTTTGTGTCTTCCAGGGGGCATCGGTGAAATTATACAGGTACGGGATGTGAAAACTGGGTTCATTACCCATGCTGTATTGGCCTACAATGCCTGAGAAGTCAGGAAACTTGGCCCATAGTTCATACTTGCTCCTGCCAATACTTTGGCGGAACAGCTGATCCAGCCTTTGTTCGAAGCTCTTCCTGCCGCCCATCAGGTCCATAAGGCCGGGTACATCCTGCTGCACCTGCCAAAGGTAAGTCCACCCGTTGTTCTCATCATAGTAATCCCTGCCGCCTATTCCTCCATCCCAGCTGGGGTCGATGTCTATCCATTGGCCCGAGGCATCTTTGGGCATAAAAAAGCCCTTTTCTGCCCAATAGAGGTTGCGGTAGTTTCTGGCTCCTTTGATAAAAGCCTCATTGTCTTTTCTGTTGCCCAACTCGCGGGCCATTTGTGCCACTGCCCAGCTGTCGTAACTATCACCAAGGGTCACAGCCACGGCTTGCCGGTGTTCAAAAGAATGGACCATGGGCACGGTCTCTTTTTCACCCGGGCGCAGGGCAGGGTAATAGCCATGTTCCCTGTAGAAGCTGTCAAGGCTGCAGGCCGGGCCATTGCGCCATGGTAATAGGGTGGCCTGGGTGGTGTTTTTCTTCATCCCCTCGTAGGCCGATTGCGCATTGAATCCTTTAATACCTTTTCGGTAAGCATCCAGGATGGCCACCGAGGAATGAAAGCCGTTCATACATTCTATGTCTCCAAATACCTGCGGGAAGGTAGGCATCCATCCCGACTGTTCATACATGCGCACATAGGAGGCCATCATGTCTGCTTCACGTTCGGGGTTAAGAATGCAGCGCAAAGGGTGGTGTGCCAGGTAGGTATCCCAGGTCCAGTCGTCGGTATAAAAGTCCTGACTGTCGGTATGAATCTTCTTATCGTAACCGCTGTAGTATTTGCCATCTTCTGTAATGTTGACCATGCGTTCGTAGCAGCGGTAAAGGGCAGTGTAGAAGCTGCGACGCTGTGCCAATGTCCCTCCTTCTGTCTCAATACGGTTGAGTTCATTATCCCAGGCTGACTTGGCAGATGACTTAAGTGCATCAAAATCCCAGGCAGGAATCTCTGTAGCAAGATTCTTTTTGGCCTGTTCTGGTGAAACATAGGAGATGGCATATTTAAATTCAACGGTGCCTTCCGAAGGGTCGGTAATGGTGAGCCAGGTTCCCAGGTGGTTGGAGAGCATCTTTGGTTTTTCTGCGGAAGGCTGTTTGCCCGAGGGCACCCAGCGAATCTGAGCATAGACAAAAGCCTTCATATCATGAAAGAACTCCACGCTTTCATAGCTTTGCTGGTCTGCTGTTTTCCATGAACTGGCAGTAAGGTTTTTTAAAAGGATATGCTTGTTGACAGCGGAAGGGTACTCAAATCTAAAGAAGCCTGCCTTTTTACCGGGGGTGAATTCAACCTTTACATTATAATCTTCCAGCCATGTGAAATAATAATGCGGCATGGTAATCTCAAGTTGCGAATCCCACGCGGAGACTGGCGAAGTATTTTTATCGATATCCCCCGTGGCAGGCATGACGGCAAACAGGTTCCCATTGCGATGAGCGGCCACCGTTAAGGGAAAATGCCTGATCTGGTCATCCAGGTGATCATTCCTTTCCGGGTACATGCGTATCATCTGGTTGGGCTGCTGAACCGTGGGCCGGGTGGGAACCAATAGCCATCCCACGTTGCCGATTCGCGGGTCGACATACTGTACATTACCGGACTGCGGTTTATTGTTTTGACCTGAGGAGATCAGGGATACTGAAAATAGAAAACCAAGTATAAAAGTTTTTAGTCCTCGCATAGTTTTTAATAATTAAGGATGCAATAATACATTCCTGTGATTACTATTTGGGTTAAATGTTGGGTTAATCCTTCTAAATGTTTGTATTTATTTTTATAACCTTGGTAATTTTAAGAAATTTTTTGCTTCTAAATCGCCTTGCCACTACGGATTGAAGAAATGTCATTTTCCAATCATCAAACACCTTGTTGTACTTTCCCAAAACAAGGATATCCACTTATTTTTACGGATGATTGTTTTAGCTTATGCCTTATCGGCTGTCCAATGTGTTGACACGTGAAATATTACCAAAAACATAAGTGTTTATACGATAGAAAATACTTAATTTAACCACGTAATTAAGAACTGGGAATTTGAATTCTGTAAACCTGAAAATGAACCAACTAAAACTACTGATTTGTTTATGGTCTTTCTTTCTTTTGGTCAGGATAGACTATGCCAATGGACAGGAAACGGCCGGTGGTCTGAGGTTTTTTTCGCAGGACCAGGAATTTGCCAAAAGAACCTCCTTCAACCTATTTGATACTTATAAGTCTGTAGACGACTCTTTTACCCTTGATTTTGACTTTAGGATATATGATTCCGAGCGCTTTGGATATATCTTCCGCATCATAGAGGAAAGTACGGCGGAGAGTGAAACCCCCTTGTGTCATTTTCTTTCTCACCCTGAATTCTCGGAAGGGCACAATACCCTGTTTTTCATCCAGAATAATAAAAAGTCGGGCAAGATACTGATCACCAAGAACGATAAGAAATGGATTCCCTTCAGCCTTAAGGTCAATTGCCGCACCAAGACAGCCCGCATTGCCTGTAATGACAGCGTATTTACCTTTCCTATTGACCTGCCAAAAAAATTAAATGTCAATGTAGTCTTTGGTCTATTGCTTCGCAATAATGCCGAGGTGGCTGCTTTTGATATTCGCAATGTGCGCTTTAAAAGCGACAAGAAAGAATTTGTCTGGCCATTAAATGAGATAAGCGGCAATGTGGCCCATGAAACTAAGTATGGAGAGGAATCCGGGGTAAAGAATCCCAACTGGCTGATCACGCAGCATTTTCATTGGAGCAAGGTTTACCAGTGCAGGGCTGATGTGATGGCAGGGGTTAATTTCAATGAGAAGACCCAGGAGATCATGCTTGTCAATAAGGATTCCATGCTGCTGTACAACGTACTTAACAACCGGGCAATGGTGCAGAAATACAATGGGCAACGTCCTTTTGACAAGAATGTTCATTTTTCCATCATCAATCCCAAAACAGATGAACTGATCTCTTATGATTTTCATTTTCTGAAGGCAAACGGTCAGAAAGCATGGTCGGTGTATGATCCTGTCAGGCAATCGTGGTCAGTGCCCGAATATTTGCCTGATCAGGAAGAGAACCACCTGCACGTAATGTTCTGGAACAATGATACCACCCGGCTGATCCGCTTTGGAGGTTATGCCCACTATAAGTATTTCAATGATTTCAGGAGTTATGATTTTACCACGCGCAGCTGGGAGCCCATGCTGTTAAAGGGTGATGAAATCTACCCCCGCTCGGGAGGCGCTATCGGAAAGAACCCTGTAAATCAGCAATACTACCTTTATGGCGGATTGGGAAACAAGGATGGGGAGCAGGTGCTGGGGGTTCAGAACTTCTATGACCTTTACAGCCTTGATTTTAATAATCGTACCAGCAAGAAGATCTGGGAGATGGAAGACAAGTCCCTGGTCTTAGTGCCCCGTTCGCAGATGGTAGTAGAGCCTTCCGACAGCTCATTCTACCTGTTATGTAACCAGGGCGATAAGCAGGATGCACCGCTGTGTCTCTATAAGTTCTCGCTCTATAGGCCTAATTATGAAGCGGTAAGCGATTCTGTGGCTTCCAACTTTTATTCCATCTCTGATAATGCTTTTCTATTTAAGAACTCCAGGCTTAACGAACTGTATGCCGTAGTAAGAAGTACCCCAGGCGATAAAACCCAATCGCAGATTACCATCTATAAGCTGAACTTTCCACCTGTTAAATTGGATGGTCCGGGTAATGTTGATAAAGGGAAGCATCCTTTTTTATGGGTGATCATTCCCCTTACCTTAATGCTGATGCTGGTGCTGGTAACCCTGTTTTTTGCACTTAAAAAAGTCCGAAAGCGAGGGATGAAGAAAAAAGAAAACATCAGTGAGGAGATGCGCCGGGAAGTGGAGGTAAGAACTGAAGTAAAAGCGCCGGATGTGGTTCCAGCGCTTCCCTTTTCGGATAAAGATGTGGAAGGTATTACCATTACCGAGCCTGTCATTGGATTTATACGCCCAAGGGAAAACGCCATTTGGCTGATTGGCAAATTTGCCATCTTCGACAGGAAGGGGAGGAACATCACCCATCTGTGTTCCAGCAAGATCAAAAGCCTGTTTTTCCTTATCTTTTTAAGCACCCTTTTTGATGAGGGCATCAGTTCGGATGAACTGTCCGGGATGCTGTGGCCCGGGATGGATAAAACACGCAGTAAGAATAACCGGAGTGTCACGATGAATCACCTGCGCAGGATCTTTGAGGATATGGATGGCATCGCCCTGGTGCACGATAAGCGTAACTGGAAGATCAGCTTTGAAGAGCCCATTTATATCGACTTGGTTGACTTGTATAATAAACGATCGGACCAGCATGCGAACCAGTTGTCTATCATAGGCCTTTATTCATTGGGAAACCTTTTGCAGGATGATAAGATTCCTGAACTGGATAAATACAAGGGGGCTTTTGAGAATGAAGCGCTCGAACTGTTGAATGCCTATGGCCAGGAATTCTTTGACAAACAACAATATGGACTGTGCAACGAGATCGCAGGCATCATTCACAGTAACTTCGATGAACTGAATGAAAGCGCCCTTGAACTGAAGTTAAAGGCCCTGACCAGGCTGCGCAACTACAACAAAGCCCGGCAAGAATATGATCAGTTCTGCCAGCGTTTTAAGCTTTTGATGGATATAGAGTTTACTGTGCCATTCAATAAACTGGCAGGTATAGAATGAGAAGGGGGTGGGCAGTGGGCAGTGATCAGTTGGCACTCTAACACTGCTAAGTGGATGAAGTGAGAATGAGAAAATGAGAGAATGAGAAAATGAGAAGGCAATATTATGGTGGTAGTCATAGGTGGCAGGAATACTGAACACTGAATACTGAATACTGATCACTGAGATAATAATTAAAATGACTTGAATTAATAATCGGCATTCATATAATGCTTTGTTAAAACTTTAAACTAGAATATACTAACCCTAAAAACTAATACTATGAATACTTCACGCCGTTCGTTTATCCGCAATAGTGCCCTGCTTATATCCGGGGCCGCCTTATTGTCAAAGACTAGTTTTGCAGGTGGCAAAGCCCCTGAGGTTTTTGGCATTCAACTTTTCTCAGTCAGAGACGACATGCAGAAAGATCCGAAGGGTACCTTAACCCAGCTTGCTAAAATTGGGTACAAAAATGTGGAACATGCCAATTATGTCGACCGTAAATTCTATGGCTACACCCCTAAGGAATTCAAAAAAGTACTGGACGACCTTGGACTGAAAATGCCTTGCGGTCATACCGTGATGGGTATCAACCATTGGGATGAAGCCAAAAAGGACTTTACCGACGCATGGAAGTATACCGTTGAGGATGCAGCCTACATGGGGCAGCAGTATGTGATCAGCCCATGGATCGATGAGCCTATTCGCAAAAAATATGACAGCCTGATGCATTTCCTTGATCTGTTTAATAAAAGCGGGGAACTGTGCCGCAAATCGGGTATGAAGTTCGGCTACCATAACCATTGGTTTGAATTCTCTGACAGCCTGAACGGGACAAAGATATTCGACCTGATGATGAAGAGCATTGATTTTGATAAGGTAGCCATGCAGCTGGATATGGGCAATATGTATATCGGGGGAGCCAAGGCCTCGGATGTGCTTAACCAGTATCCGGGAAAGTTTGAGCTGATACACGTAAAGGATGAAATTCCTTCCACCAATGAGGAGAAATATGAAAGTTCGGTTCTGGGCAAAGGGATCATCCATTCCAAAGAAGCTACTGATCTGGGACGTAAACTGGGCGGCACTAAAATATTTATCGTCGAACAGGAAGCTTATCAAAACATGAGCCCTTTACAAGCTGTTAAAGTAGATTACGATGTAATGAAACAATGGGGCTTTTAAGTAATAAAAAAAAATGGGAACGCGGATTTAGCGGATCTAGCTGATTAAGACGGATAAATTATACAATACATTTTAGTATGTAATTCTTAAGAGCAGTCCATATGAAATCGTCCCGGGAATTCGGGATCGTTAATCGTAATTCTTTCAGATCAGCTTAATCCGCTTGATCAGCGTTCCTATTCTTGAAGCAAAACAATATTACCAGATCATGATAGTTATCGTCGGCATATTTATAATAGGTCTTATTTCTCTTTTTATTTACATTGTTGTGCGAATATGGAAGAAATTAAGGCAGATGATCATAGGAGTAAGGATGGGAAGTTTGCAGAACCAGATTGTAAGCAAAATTATTAAAAAGGCGCTTACAACGGCCAAGCTTGAATATACGATCTACAGACCCATTATCGGAAGTATCATCTTTAGCTTTCTCTATCTGTTTATTAAATACATTACAGATACTTATTTTCTGGAATTGGAGCTGAAAGCAAGCGATTTCCTGTTTACCTTCCTGTTTATGTTTATCGTATGGTCGATAGTGGGAATTATTGTTTCCTACAAAATATGGTATTTATGCAGGCAGGACTGAAGAAGATTAATTTAATATTATTGTTGCGTTGGTTAAAACCAAATGGCAAAGGATATCGCCTTTGAATTAATGGTATCGCTTATTCGAAGCAATATCCTTTGCCGTTTGGCTTTAGCCAACGGAACAATGGAATAATTTCCTTTCCTCTTTAGGGGATTGGTATTAAAGTAAGGGTTATAATGTTTTACTTAGGGATAAGTAAGGGTAACAATATAATTTCCTATTTCTTAAAAACTAATCTAAACCAATGAAAACTAACCTAATCCTGGCATTTTTGTTGTTTGCCTTATCAATAACAGCGCAGGAAATCCCATCTGTTTATTCCTGGGAAAGACAGCAGGCTAAAGTACTGCCCAACGGGGGCCTGGAATGGGCACCCCAGCCATTTGAACTTGTAAAGGGCCCTTCGGTAAGGTATATCGACTATGACAGCGGGGATGATACGGCCGATGGAATGAGTACCGCTACCCCATGGAAACATCATCCGTGGGATGCCTCGGCCACGGGCAATGCCAAAGCTTCAACAGGGATCCATACATACATCTTCAAACGCGGGGTGATCTACCGCGGGATGCTCACAGCCAAAGAATCGGGAGTGGCTGATAACCCGGTTCGTCTTACCTCTGACCCTGAATGGGGAACAGGCGAGGCGGCTATCTACGGATCGGTTAAGGTTACCGGAGGCTGGACAAAAGCCGATGCCACCGTTGCGTCAACTATTCCAAACCCTGAGCTGGTATGGTATAAAAACGTAGGTGCACTGGCTAACGCCACCAAGCTGGTGTGCGAGGTTCAGGAAAGCGGAGTCAGCAGGGTGGTGCTTGCCAGGGCTCCCAATTATGTGGATACTCCTTCAGAACCGATGCAGAAATGGTGGTTCTTTACCGCCAAGACCAAAGGAAGTACCAGCCTTACCCTTACTGATTCGAAGAACTTTACATGGACCGATGTCAATGCCCTGAAAGGGGGCGATGTTTGGGCCATAGAAGATGTAGTCGTGATGGCTACCCTTTGGAAACAGAAGATCAATGATTATAACCCTACTACCAAGACCATCACGGTCACTGACCCCAACTTTGGGGGCAAGGACTGCAAGTACTACGTTGAAAATACCCCTTACCTTTTGGATGCCCCGGGAGAGTATTATTTTGATAAGGCTACCAACCGCCTGTTTATAAGGCTTCAGGCAGATAAAGACCCCAATACCACTACTGTCGAGATAGCTTCAAGATCTAACCTAATCAGCATTAGTGCCAAAAACTATATCGAGATCAGTGGCCTTACTTTTGGATTTACCACCTACGACAATGTACGCTATGGTCAGAATGACGGTATGCCGGCCATCAAGCTGGATAACAGTTCTAATATTGTCATTAAAAACTGTAAGTTTCAGTACCTAAATGGGGGCATCATGGCCAACGGAACTGCCCGTAATGTGGTGATTACAGATAATGAAATGAACTTTATGGATGACTTCTCTCTCCTGTTGAACGGGCCGGATGAGGTATCTATCCTTCGCAATAAGATCTTCGAAAATGGTACGCGCCCCCTGGGACGCTGGTACAGTTCCATTCCTGCCATTGCCGGCAGCCTGACCGTGGGAGAGATTGCCGGTAACATTGTAGAGCATACCTGGGGCAGCGGGATAAACTTCACCTGGGGAAAAGATGGAAGCTCTGCTGCCAATGTGCCCTTTATCCGGGGGCTTGTGCACCACAACAGGGTATCGCACTCCCTGCAGGGGGTAAACGACTACGGGGGTATCGAGAGCTGGCAGGGAGGCCCTGTATTTACCTACAACAACATCTCGGAAGATGCCCAGGGATGGCATTACAACTGGTGGGTAGGCAATATCATGTCGCTGGGCTATCCCTTTTATTTTGATGGGTCTTTCAAGCAATATGTCTTCAACAACATTGTTAAGGGAACTGGGTGGAACCGCAACTCAGCAGCTTATAACCAGGTATTGGGCTACTACAACATGTATGTCCACAATGACGCCTACAACGTGGCTTCCTTTACAGGATCAGGCGATGGTAACCTGTCAGTGGATGGACAGAATTACTACCTGGCCAATGTGAGCGACAGTACCCAGAAGCAGTTTGACCATACCACCAAACTATCAGGCATTCCTTATGAATCGTATGCCAGCAACTTCTTTAGCGGTACTCCCTTTAAGGGGGATTTCTTAACCAGTGGTACCTCCACACGCTATGAATTCAGCTTTGCAGAGTTTGTCGATAAACTCAATTCTCTAAATCCCGATCTGGGACAGGTAGGCTACGAGACTTCCAAAAGGGTGTTTGCCAAACCTTCCGCGGGTGATTTTCGTCCCACAGCTTCCAGTGAACTGATTGATAAAGGAGTGAAATTCTTTGCCCCTTTCCCGTTGAAAGCGGTGGTAGGCGAGTGGCATTTCTATAAACATTCGGCTGATTCATCGTTGATAAAAGGAGAGAACTTTTATTTCACCTCTGAGTTCACCAACAGGGAGACCTATAATAATTTCCCCAAAAATCATATGAAGGCCTATGGCTTGAAAGCCGAAAGCTTTGCAAAAGGAAATCTGGAAGACTTTGACAATGGGGCCCTGGTCTTTGACGGGGCCTCCACATACTGTAGCATCAACCATTCGGTTACCGCAAAGACCATTTGCAACAACGTGGATATGACTACCAATAATTTCATCCTGGAGACCTATTTCAAGACTGCTCAGGGCCATAACGGCGGGGTACTGATCTCCAAGGCCGGGGCATCAGGTTATGGCTACCAAATGGAAGTATTGCCTGCAGGGGACATTCAATTTTCTATCCTAAACAATGGGAATAAAGTATTTAGCCAGCAGGCTTCCATGGCAGGCAATGAGGGTAAATGGGTGCATGTGCTGGCGGAGGTGAACCGCACGGCGGCTTTGGTAAATATTTACATCAACGGGGTGTTGGTCAATGGCTCATCGACAGGAACTATGCCAGAAGGTGCTGTCTCTTTTACCAATACGGCAGATCTGCTGGTAGGTAAAAGCGCTTCGGGTAACTATTTTGAAGGAACTATGGATTTTATGCGCATCTCAAAGGGAACCCTTGCCGATGCAAAGACCACCATCGAAGAACTGTACAAGTGGGAGTTTGACGGGCCTTTCCTTTATGACTTTGCGGGCAATAGCCCTGTTGGGAAAAGGGATGCAGGGGCGCTGGAAAAAGGAGCAAAGCTTTGCAATATGACCCTATCAACCAATCAGCTAAACTTTGCGCTTAAAGGAGGAACACAATCTTTTATTATCGATGCGGAAAAAGGCTTTGAAGTGGTTAAAAAGACCGGCACCTTCTTCACCTATACCGTGGCAGGCAATACAGTGAATGTAACTGTACAGACCCTTGCCAGCGGAACACGCTCAGGCGAAATAGCCATCCTTGGCTGCAATGAAACCATCAAAGTGAAAGTGATCCAGCAACCAGCTACAGCCATAGATATGATTCGACAAAGCGATATTAAAGTGATGCCTAACCCACTTTCAGGTAATCAATTGACAATCGTAATCCCTGAAGGATTAAAGGTGATCAAGGCTCGCCTTACGGATACCAATGGTCAGTTAGCAGGAGAGAGAATGATAAATGGAGGATTAAATACCTTAACGGTCAACCTTCCGAATGGAATGTACTTTCTGAGCATTATGGGACCTGAAGTAAATTATACGACAAAGATTGTAATCAACTAAACCTATCAAACTAAACCAACCCAATGAACCGACTAGTTATTGTATTTCTATTATTACTGGCCTTTGGTGGCACTGCGCAGGATAAAAAGCATGATTTTGTATTTCCAGAGAAAAAGGAAGGAGTAGCCCCCCTGCTTAGCCTGCGGTTTTTGAATGAAGAAACTGCAGGCTCGCATGGATTTATCCGCTTGTCGGACGATAGGGAAAGCTTCATGGCCGGGGATCAGCCCATACGCTTCTGGCCGGTAAACTCCGGTGGGGGCGACATGAATGATGAAGAACTTGCAGGCCATGCCGCATTTCTGGCGCAGATGGGCGTCAACATGATACGTTATCACGGATCAATTAACCCGGCAGGAAAAGGAACCGACATCTATGATACCGACCGTAAAGAGATCAACAATATTTGGCGTGTGGTGGCTGCTATGAAAAAACAGGGTATCTATACCACCATCTCCCCGTTCTGGCCTCACAATGGTCATATGGGCGGCTGGTTACCCAAAGAGTGGGGCATCGAAGGCTATTCCGACAAGGATGACCTGTGGGGAGTAATGTATTTCAACGACCGTTTACAGGATGCCTACAAGGCATGGGTAAGGGTGCTTTATACCGAGAAGAACCCTTATACCGGTGTTGCCCTAAAGGATGAACCCGCTGTGGGCATCATCCAGATCATGAATGAAGACGGGGTGTTCTTCTGGACCATGCAGAACATGAAGCCTGCCTTAAAAAAGATGGTTCAGGCCAAATACACTACCTGGCTGCAAAAGAGATATGGCACCCTTGCCAATGCCTTTGCAGCCTGGGGCAAAGCCTCCTTGCCGGGAGATGACCTCAAGGCTAAGGTTGCCGACCTGTATACTACTTTTGATATGACCCAGGAGGCGCAGGGCGACAAGGCCATACGTCTTCGTGACCAGGTGGAGTTTTATGCCGACACCCAATTCGACTTTTATAAGAACATTCATGACTTTTATAAGAATGTACTGGGCTGTCAGCAAATTATCAATGCTGAGAACTGGACCACAGCCAGCCCTTCCAGGCTGCATGATCTGGAAAGATGGACCAACACTTCCAACGAAGTTCTGGCCATAAACCGCTATTATGATCCCGGCCATTATGGAGAGAACTCGGGCTGGCGCATCGACCCGGGGCATCATTACATGGGACTATCGGCCCTGAAGAATCCGCAGAAGCTGCCCATCAACGTGAAACAAGTGGCAGGGCATCCTTTTGTGATGACCGAAAGCGGATGGAACCTTCCCCATAAATACTCGGCTGAAGGGCCATTTTTGATATCCACCATTGAATCCATTACAGGTTTTGATGCCTACTACTGGTTTTCGGCTGAAGGGGTAGATTATACCAGGGACCCTTATTTTGAATTTACAAAAGATGCCCAGGGCCGCAGGGCTATGAACCGCTGGACCTGCTCGGTGCCGGGAGTGATGGGGCAGTTTCCTGCCAATGCCCTGCTTTACCGCCTGGGTTACCTCAAACCGGGAGAGGTGACCGTTCATGAAGAAAAAACCATGGACCAACTGTGGAACCGCACGCTAAGCCCTATCGTGGAAGAGACCAACTATGACCCAAACCGTGATAGTCAAAATAAGCAGGGACTAGCAAGCAGCTCAGAAGTTACTCCTTTGGCCTTTTTGACCGGTAAGGTGGAGGCGGTATACGGAGGTGATGCTACGAAAACATTCATCCATCCAAAGCTGAACCAGTGGGTTAATTTGCAAACAAAAACCATCCAAAGCTCTTCGGGTGAAATGGTATGGGACTATTCAAAAGGCATCTGCCAGGTTAATTCCCCAAAGGCCAAGGGAGTATGCGGCTTTATTGCCGGGGGGAAATACAACCTGGGAAATGTCTCCGTTAGTTCGCAAAACAACTATGCCGCTATCTGGGTGGTGGCCATGGATAATGCGGATATTGACCGCTCCAGGCAAGTGCTTATACAGGTGGGTACTGTTTACCAGCCCACAGGATGGAAGGAAGAGGAGGTGGACTTTAAGGGAGACAACCAAAACCTGCATGGGTTCAAGATCATCGATACTGGTCGCATGCCATGGCAGGCCGATGATACCCAAGTAACTGTTGAACTGACCAATTCAGGGTTAAAGAAAGCCAGCCTTTTGGATGCGGCAGGCTATGTGATAGGCAATGTGCCCCTTCGTAAGAGCAAAGGAAAGATTAGCCTTACCCTTCCTGCCAATGCCATGTATGTAATGGTTGAATAATGGTTAATACAAGTTGCCGGTTATAGAAATCCGGCCATCTTGAATAGGAAAAATGATAATCAAACAAGAGCTTCTGGCTGCTGGTTGCTGGCAAGTAATGCTTCGATCAGATGTAATGAAAAATGATGGCAGCATGTTTTGCCAGTAGCTGATAACCAGTAGCCAGCGACTTGAATTAATTCGTAAAGTATGAAAGATATTTTTAAAACCTGCCTGTTTACCCTTTTGATGCTGGCAATAACCAATATGGGTTATACCCAAAAGACGCAAATTGTAAAACAAGGCAAACAATGGAAGCTGACAGTAGACAACAGACCATTTTTTGTAAAAGGAGTTGTGGGCCATACTTTTCTTGAAAAGGTAAAGCTATACGGGGGGAATTC
>DATGYU010000258.1:0-11423 GCA_035297625.1 Prolixibacteraceae bacterium | reverse complement strand
GGTGGGCACAGGCCGAAGGCTTAAACACCCTTTTGATGATGTCCGGGCTCTTCCCCAATGACCCGCACAACTACAAATCACTTTTTCTGAAAGAATGGGAATACATCCAGACCTATTTGATTGATCATGAGCATGGCGACTGGTATCCCAATGGCACGGACAAAGACCCAAGAGCTAAAATGGCCATGAAATCACAGATATGGAAAGGCAATTATCACACCTCGCGCTCCATGATGAACTGCATGAAACGGCTCAAACAATAGATCAACCTATCATTTAAGCCGAGAAGACAAGATAACCGGTTTTAAAGTATCCATATATTTTTCCGGCCTGCCTTAAACCTACAGGCAGGCCGGAACTTAAATACTTATTCAATGGGCACCATAATTTCGGTCAACAGCTTCTCAGGCTTTGTTTTCTCTGGCGTATTAAGGTAATTTTCCAGGCAGGGTTCATTTCTTAAATTCACCTTATTTTCGGAAAGCCATTGGCCAAAAATGTAATTGTACGAGCCGTTCAGTTCTTCATAGGGACCTTTGTGGGTGAATATGGCATATTTTCCTTCAGGAATGTCCATTACCCCAATTTCGGCTTCCGGCTTTACTTCCTTACTGACCGTCAGGCAGGCATTGTAACGCAGTTTTTCACTGTCGGTCACGGTTGGGTCGTCAAAGCTGATGCCGATGAACTCGGTGCGGAAGCCAAACAGCCGTTTTTGCTTGGCAAATTCACACACCTGTTCCCATGCTTTTTTGCTGCTCTCATCATACGCCCCGAGGGCCTGGGCATAAATCAATCGTTTTGCTTTTACGGATTTAATCTTTGGTTGGATATCTTTTAAATACTTCATTGCGTTTTGCTGAATAATCATAAAATCGGTTTTCAACAGGTCGTTGGCCTTCAGCCTGTATTCAACGGGGGAAATGTCAAAGCGTTTTTTAAAGGCTTTGCTAAAAGAAGACACATTATCGTATCCCACTTTTTCGGCTATCGTGCTGACCGGTTCATCGCTTTGCCTTAAAAGCTGGGCACCATACTCTATACGCAGCCGGGTTACGTAACTGCCAAGCGGCTCATTCAGATACGCCCGCATGATACGGTGAAAATGAAAGGTGGAATAAAATCCGATGCCTGCCAGCTTTTCAACCTCCAGATTTTCGCCCAGGTGAGCGTCAATGTAACGGATGACCTGGTGGATGCGCTCATGATAATACTTCTGTGTGGTGGGTTTTACATTCATCTTTTGCAAAAGAAATTGATAGTTCTGCAAATGTAACCTATCCCCGGCAAACCATTGTTTTCCATTCTTGCGAAAAAGAAAAAGCTTTTCAAAATAAAAAACCATTGGAAACAAAAACAAATACAGGCAGTTGCATAGCTTAGATAATATATAAAATGATATTAACAGATATCTATCACTTTACCTATCTTATCAGGCTCCTACTGACTGCCTGCATTAGATACCCATCTGTAACTCATCTGTAACCTTTCTGTATCTGAGATTACAGAAAGGTTACAGATGAGTTACAGAAAGGTTACAGATGATGGCAACAGGATTAAGCCCCGTAGTGTTAGTGATCCATTGCTTTTATAGAAAATAAACTTTCTCTTATTTAACTATTTTGTTGGATATAAGCGCGTTGCATTTGATAAGGATAAATAATCGTTCGCGGTCATTTGAAACTGATTCTGAGAAGATTAAAAAGCCCGGTGAGACTTACCTCACCGGGCCTGAAATATTGTTTTTACTATTTACGGGATGGATTTTACAATCGAAATTTATTCTTCAATATTGTAGGTGCGGGCAGTTTGTTCGTCATACACGTCGGCAAAGAAATGGGCAAAATCCTCCAGTTTGGTCTTTCCCATACTCTGTGGGGGGTCGGCCCTGTATTCAGCGAACATCTCTCCACTGCGTATAGCGGAGCCCATTTCCGCGTAATTACGGGCAATCTCATCGGGGACGCCTGCCTGCTGCATACCGGCAAAGCTTTCTTCATCGGTAAAATTAACCCACTTCAGGTCATTTTTTCCGATGACCTTACCTAAAACAGCTGCTATTTCATCGGAAGTTCTTTCGTCACTGGCAATATAGCGGATACTTTTGCCAGTAAACGAGAGGTTCATCATTATTTCAGCAGCCACCTCGGCGATGTCAAGGGGGTGTACCAATACCAGTTTGGAACCTTCACCATAATTCCCGCCAATGATTCCCATGTTCTGGATCATTCCGATGCTCGAAAGCAAGTTGTTATAGAAGAAGCCCGGGCGAAGGTGTTTCACATTGACGCCTTCCAGTTCATTCAAGGCTTGCTCCACGTAATACAGGCCGCTCACAGGGCCGCAGCCTTCAGGCATGTGGGCGCCCACGCTGCTCAGATTGACGACATATTTAACCCCGGAAGCCTTAATGGCAGACGCGTAATTTTCGCCAATACCGGCAATGTACTGTTTCCAGTCAGCGGGAGTGAAAGTGGGCGGAATCATGGTATAAACCGCATCGGCGCCACGGAAGGTACTGGTCAGGAATTCCCGGTCTTCAACAGTACCAATGGCTGCTTGTGCCCCCATGGCCTCTATTGGTTCTTTCTTTTTTGGATTGCTGCTAATAACAGTAACCATATGCCCGGCGGCCAGTAATTTTTCGGTAAGGGGCTTGCTGATGTTTCCCAATGAACCTGTAACAACGTATTTCATAACTGTGGTCTTTAATTGTGTGAGAATGAAACACTAATATACAATTAAAGTTCACATAAAACAAATCCCCGGGCCCTCTGTTCTCAACGTCTTTACAGGATAAAGTTTACCATTTTTTCATTCCCGGAGGAATGGCAGGAAATAAAACATCCCGGTGTTTGATCGCCTTATTAAAAAAATCTATGAGTTGTTTGTTTTGTTTCTCATTCAACCCTACAACAAGTACATCGTGGTTCGTAGTGAGTTTGTATTGAATATTTTTGGCATGGACAATGGGAACCCATAAATTCTCAGCCATATCATAGCGCCCTTCCACTGAAGACAACTGAACATTTTCGCCATCAAGGGTGATCGTGACAGATGAATCTGGCAGTTCATCCACCTGATTTTCAATCTTAACATCCAAAGTTACCAATGGCCTTGCCCCGGCTTTTTCCTGATACAGATAAACGGTAGTTACTTTTAACCCGGAAATTTCAGTTAAACCCGCTTTTTCATTTAAAAGATTTACTTCCGGGGTTTGGACCAAGGCCATCTTTTTTAAGCCGTTTTTCTCACTGGTATGAATCTGATTATAAGCTGAACAGGCGGTCAGCAGGAGAACAGCGAAAACCATTAAAACTGTCTGCTTCATAACGGGTTACTTATTATGGGGTTTAAAACCTGATTAAAGATACACATTTACCATGCCAATCCAATATTAAGTGAACAATAAATCATTTACAAACATTAACAACTCTTTTCATCTGCACTTTAAACTTTCCTTATTTTGGCAAGTCTGAATTATTATTGATTTCACATTTAAACAATCCAGGAATTATAAATTGTTATTTAAAGATGAGAAATTTACTTATTCTGTTACTCTTTGTATTGTCAGCCCTTACAACCGTGTTTTCGCAGGTTCCTCCCCATACCTATGCAGGCGGGATGGCCAACATGCCTAAAAACGGGGTGATAAAAGGAAAAATTGTAGATGCTGAAAGTAAAACCCCCATGGAATATGCCAATGTGGCGATTTACAGCAAGCGGGATTCTTCACTGGTTTCCGGTGGCATAGCCGATATCCAGGGGAGTTTTCAAATTACAGATTTACCTTTTGGAGCATATTTCGTGGAGGCCAAGTTTATAGGCTTTCAAAAAACAACAATCAAAGACATTAAAATTATTCCCAGCTCACAGACCGTGGATTTGGGAACCCTTGAACTTAAAGCCGAGTCAAAGACTTTGGGTACGGTAGAAGTAGTTGCCGAGAAAAGCAGGGTAGAATACAAAATTGATAAAAAAGTGATCAATGTAAGTCAGGATATCAATGCCGCCGGGGGAACTGCCGTTACGGTACTGGAAAATACTCCTTCGGTGGATGTGGATATCGATGGAAATGTAAGCCTTCGCGGCTCGACCAATTTCACCGTATTGATTGACGGGCGCCCCAGCGTACTTTCCGGGAATGATGCCCTGAAACAGATTCCATCTTCTGTCATTGAAAATATTGAGATCATTACCAATCCCTCGGTAAAATACGACCCCGATGGAATGGCCGGTATTATTAATATCGTCATGAAGAAAAACATCCTATCCGGGTTAAACGGCATTATCAATGTAACTGCAGGAACGGGTGAAAAGTACGGTACGGATTTAACAATGAACTACAAGACCAAGAAGTTCAACTTCTTATTTGGAGGCAACTGGAATGACAATACCGACAAGGGAACCCAGCGGTCAATTCGTGAGACCTATCAAAATGACACAACCACTTATCTGACTACCAGCGGGAAAAGAAACCAGTCAAGAGGCGGAGAGCGGATCAGAACCGGGTTTGATTACAATTTAAGCAAAAAGACTTCAATGACCCTATTGGGTGAAATAGGAAAATACAACTTCGATGCCAATGGCGGGGGTAATATTCACCAATACAGCGAGCCATTCCTATCCTCAACCGACCTGTATTCGGTACAGTCAAACAACGCTGTCAGGCAAGGAAATTTTGTCAGCGCTACTGCAAGCTTTATAACTAAATTTGATGGCAGCGGCTTGCACAAGCTGGAAGGCGACTTTGAATACCGTAACCGGAGTGGCAATGCCTCCGAAAACATTGATGAGTTTCTCTCGGATGCGTCTTACCGTCAGAGCGATAATTACCTGTCAAGGGTAGTGACTACCGAAGACGATAACTCTGATGATTACCGCTTGAAACTGGATTATACACTTCCTTTGCAAGGGGGGTCAAAGTTTGAGGCTGGAGTTCAAAGCCGCATGGAAGGCGAAACAGAGTTGTTCAGTTTTAAAGACTATGATCCTGCAACAGGAACATTTATCGATAATCCCGAGTACACCTCAGATATGGATTTCCAGGAAAACATCCACTCCATTTATTCTACTTATTCAGGCAAGCTAAGCAAGGTAGAATACATGGTGGGCTTACGGGGCGAATACACCAACCGTTCCATTGCTCATTCCAAGGTAACGGAGCCGTATAAGCTTGATCGTTTTGATGTGTTTCCATCGGCCCATTTCTCCTATCAGCTGGGAGAGAAAAATCAGCTGATGACCAGTTATTCGCGCCGCATCAACCGTCCAGATGGCCGTGACCTGGATCCCTTCCCCAATTACATGAACCAGTACACCATTCGCATCGGTAATCCGGATTTAAAGCCCGAATACACGGATTCTTACGAGTTGAGTTATATGCGCCGTCTGGCCGGGTCATCATTTATTTCCTTTGAAACCTTTTACCGTACCACCAACGATTTGATGAGCCGTGTGCAGGAAGTTAGGAATAACATCACCTACATGAGTATGGAGAATTTGAATCGTGATCATTCCACAGGGGGAGAACTGATGGCCAATATCAACTTCACCAAGTGGCTGTTGATTAATACCAGCTTTACCCTGTACAATTATCAGCTAAAAGGCACCCTAATGGGCGAGTCGGTTGACAGGCAGAGCACGAATTATTCAGGAAGAGTAAACACCACGGTGAAGTTTTCACCCGATAGCCGTCTGCAGTTAACCGGTTTTTACCGAGGCCCTTCGGCCAATGCGCAAGGATCTCAAAAAGGGATGATTTTTACCAATCTTTCCTACCGCCAGGAATTCATGAAAAAGAAACTATCGGCTACCTTAAGCCTTCGGGATGTTTTTGGAACGGGCAAATATGAAGGAACCAACATTGGACAGGGATTCCGATCCACTTTCCGTATGCAGCGTGAGCCAAGGGTGCTGATGCTCACCTTGAGCTATAAGATCAACAATTACAAGATGGAACGTGAATCGCAGCAGGAACAGCCCTCTCAGGGAGGAGGCGGTGGCGAAGACATGTTCTAAACACCGGCTGGCTTTAAACACATAAAAAGCGCAATCTGTGACATACAGGTTGCGCTTTTCTATTTTATCTAAAAAAGATAGGCTGCCTGAAGGAGCAGCCTTCAATCAATTAAGTTCATTTATCAAATTACAAAGTAGCTTCACCAGCTACCCAACCACAAGGAGTTAATTCACCGGTTTGCAATGCATCCAGAATACGGAGCGTTTCCTTTACATTTCTTCCCACGTTTAATCCATTGATTGACACATGCTGAATGACCCCTTCCGGATCCAGAATATACGTTACACGATAGGCCACTTTGGCATGGGGTTCCAGGATGCCCAGTTCTTCGGCCAGGGTTTTGCTGGTATCGGCCAGCATGGGAAACTTGAGTTTCTTTAATCCGGGATGGTTGTTGCGCCATGCAAGGTGCACATACTGCGAATCGGTAGAGGCACCAACCACATTGGCATCCTTTTGTTGAAACTCGTCAAAATGCTCGTTGAACGAGACGATTTCTGTCGGGCAAACAAACGTAAAGTCCATGGGCCACCAAAAAAATACGGTCCATTTGCCGGTAAGGTCATCAAGGGATAAGGTTTTAAACTCTTTGTCTGCTTCAAGGGAAACCAATGCTTCTTTTTCAAAATCCGGGAATTTTTCTCCGATAGTTTTCATGTTTTAAGTATTTTAATTTAAACGATTCTAGAAAATGATAGACAAATATAAACCTGTTTTGTTCTTTGTCTAAATCGAATTTTTCAATAATAAATAGACAAAAGCTATTGGAAAAAATTCATTTACACCCATTTATACTTAGGTGTCTTAAAAACACTTATTTAACAAAGAAAAGCTGAAAAATATATTTGAAAACTTCAGCAAGGGTGCTTTGTGGTTTTACAAGATAATTATACCTTTAGGAGATTTTTTTATCAAGTACAATATGATTTAAAATACCTAAATCAATTTAAATTATTAACTAATGGAAAACAAGTTAAGTAGAAGATCATTTCTTGCAACTACTGCAACTGCTGCTGCCGCCGTTACCATTTTGCCAAGCAACGTAGTTTCAGGTATGGGACATAAAGCTCCCAGTGACAAATTAAATATTGCCGGTATAGGTATCGGTGGTATGGGTGCAGCTAACCTTAAACACTTAACGTCTGAAAACATAGTAGCCCTTTGTGACGTTGACTGGAAATATGCTGATGGTACCTTCAAGACTTTCCCTAATGCAAAGAAGTACTGGGACTGGAGAAAGATGTACGATGAAATGGGCAAATCAATTGATGGTGTAGTAGTAGCTACCGCTGACCATACTCACGCGATTATCTCTGCTACTGCTCTAACAATGGGCAAACATGTATATTGCCAAAAACCATTAACCCATTCGGTTTACGAATCCCGTTTGTTGACCAAGTTAGCCGACAAATATAAAGTTGCCACCCAGATGGGGAACCAGGGTTCTTCAGGCGATGGTGTTAGCTTGACATGTGAATGGCTTGCCAATGGCGAAATTGGTGAAGTGACCAAAGTAGAAGCATTTACCGATCGTCCGATTTGGCCACAGGGTTTAAATACTCCAAAAAATGGTCAGTGGGTTCCCGATAACTTAAACTGGGATTTATTTACCGGTCCTGCTCAAATGCGTCCGTACAATGAAATTTATCACCCATGGAACTGGCGTGGCTGGTGGGCATACGGTACAGGTGCATTAGGCGATATGGCCTGCCATATCCTGCATCCTGTATTTACAGGTCTGGAATTGGGCTATCCTACCAAAGCTCAGGGTAACTCTACCTTATTGCTTCAGGATTGCGCTCCTACAGCACAGTCGGTAAAACTTACCTTCCCTGCCCGTAATGCTAAACGTCCATGGAAAGGTGCTAAAAAAGGAGCTCAGCTTCCAGAGGTAGAAGTTTACTGGTATGATGGTGGTATCAAACCAATGCTTCCTGCTGCATGGCCAGCCGGTAAAGACCCAAATGATTCGGGAGGTGGTGTATTCTTCCACGGAACAAAAGGTATCTTAGTGTGTGGCTGCTATGGCGTTAATCCTTGGATCTTACGTCCTGATGGAACTGCAGTAAAACCAGATGCTCCAAAATTCCGTCGCCGCATTGAAAATCCAATGGACGGTGGTCACGAAATGGATTGGGTACGTGCATGTAAAGAAACTCCTGAAAACAGAGTAAAAACTGTTTCTGATTTCAGCATGGCAGGTCCTTTCAACGAAATGGTGGTAATGGGCGTATTGGCTGTTCGTTTGCAGACACTCAACAAAGAGTTGCTGTGGGATGGACCAAACATGAAGTTCACCAATATCACTCCGGATGAAAAGATCAAGATCGTTATTGAAGACGGATTCAAGATCCATGATGGTCACCCGACTTTCAACAAAACGTATACAGATCCTGTTCCGGCTACTGAATTTGCAGCTGAACTGATTAAACACACTTACCGTGACGGATGGAAACTTCCCGAAATGCCGGCATAGTGATTTAACTAGCAATATATTTAAAGGCGAACGTATTAGACGTTCGCCTTTTTTATTTTAAAAATTGAAGCAGAATGCTTATTTTCACCGTTAGAAGCAACTTCATATTCTCGAAACACACCAATTATGCAAAACAATCCTTCAGGCATCAGCCGCAGACATTTCCTGGGCACCACCGCCATGGCAGCAACAGCTGTTACTATCCTTCCTTCTAAGGTAATCGCCGGACTGGGACACAGGGCGCCCAGCGATAAACTCAACATTGCCGGGATAGGCGTTGGCGGGATGGGCTTTACGAATCTTTCCAATATGGATAGCGAAAACATCGTGGCCCTGTGTGATGTCGATGCAAAGTATGCCGGAAGAAACGCTTTTCGCAAATGGCCGTTGGCTGCCCGGTATGAAGATTACCGGCAGATGCTGGAGCGCCAGAAAGACATCGATGCGGTGATGATTGCTACTCCCGACCATTCCCATGCATTGCCCGCGCTGATGGCCATGAAGGCAGGCAAACATGTTTACCTGCAAAAGCCGCTCACCCATTCGGTTTATGAATCGCGCATCCTGACCGAAGCCGCCCAGCGCTACGGGGTAGCCACCCAAATGGGCAACCAGGGAAATTCAGGAGAAGGCATCCGGCGTATCTGTGAATGGATATGGGCAGGTACCATTGGTGAAATCACCTCGGTGGATGCCTGGACCAACCGCCCGATCTGGCCCCAGGGGCTGGAACGGCCAACCGATAAGATGCGTGTGCCCAATACCCTTAACTGGGATTTGTTTATAGGGCCTGCACGCTTTCGCCCATACAATGAGGTGTATACCCCCTGGAACTGGAGGGGATGGTGGGATTTTGGTACGGGCGCCCTTGGCGATATGGCCTGCCATGTACTGGACCCGGTCTTTAAAGCCCTGATGCTTCAGTACCCGGTAGCCGTTGAAGGCAGTTCCACCCAAATCAATACGGAATCATGTCCCAACGCCGAAAAGGTGATCTACTGGTTTCCGCAAAGGGATAATCTTCCCAAAGTAGCCATGCCCGAGGTAAAGGTGACCTGGTATGACGGGGGGATGCTTCCAGAAAGGCCCACTGAACTTAAGGACGGGGAGCCGATGGGAAATCCAAGCGGAGGGGTGATCTTCCACGGGACAAAGGGCAAGATCATGTGCGGAAGTTCAGCATCGGACCCAACGCTGCTGCCCCGCACCGAGATGGATCATTTTCAGCAGCCTGAAAAAATCATCCGGCGCGTCCCCAATGCAGACACCAATGGTCATGAGCAGGACTGGATTCGTGCGGCCAAGGAAAGTAAGGATAACAGGGTGGAGGCTAGTTCCAATTTCGCTTATGCCGGCCCGTTTAACGAAATGGTGGTAATGGGTGTACTGGCGGTTCGCCTTCAGGACCTAAAAAAACGTCTGCTGTGGGATGGTAAAAACATGCAATTCACCAACATAGGCTCCAATGAGACCCTTCGGGTAATCACCTCCAACAAGTTCCAGGTAATCAATGGCGACCCTAAATTCGACACCAAATACCAAAGCATTCCGGCTATGGCTTCAGGCGAAGAATGGATCAGGCATAATTACCGCGAGGGCTGGGAACAAATCTGATGGTAAATAAGAACGAGAAATAATGGAGTATGAAATAAGAAACAATAAGGGAATTCTAAACTTTCTTATTTTTAATGGAAGAATTAATATTCAATATCGAATTTCCAATAAAAAATAAGGAATAAGAAACGAGCCACCCCGCTTAATCGGGGCATAGTAGAATCCCGGGTACTCAGGATAGGCAGGTTCCTTGTGGCAAATAAAAAACTATTATAAACACATAAAAGTAAATGCAGGTGCAATTATAAAGAGGCTGTACTATCTAGAGGCTTATTAAAATTCAAGATTTACCTTCTTTCCTATTGAGCGGATATAATCCGCTGCCTGAGCATACGATTGCTCAGAATCCAAGTGCTCCATCATAAGGGGAACATCCTTCAGTAGTGCCAGTTCAGTTAGGAATACACTGTAGTTGAGGTTGCCTTTGCCTGCTACTATTTCATCAAACTGGGGAACGTTATTATCTTCCCTTAACACAATATCCTTGGCATGGCAGCTGCGTATATGAGCGCCCAGCTTTTTAAAACTATCCCTAATCATATCCCCATTATTGTAATAGAGGGATGGGGTAATTACAAGGTTTACAGGGTCCAGATGAACTCCAAAGGCTTTGCGGTCAATGGCTTTTATAAGTTTCACATACGAATCCGCGGAATCGGGATACGACCATGGCATGGCCTCCAGGGCAAAAAAGGTATGGGTAGGTTTAACCGAATCAATAATTTTGCGGGTAGTTTCCACAATCAAATCAAAAGTGGCATCGGTTAGGTTATCCTTATTAGGACCGGCCCAATAAGTGGCATTGTGCGTTCCGCTGATGTTTACACAACACCTGGCTCCGATTTCATCGGCTAACGCCAAAGAGTCAATGCATTTTTGAAGGGCCTTTTGGGCAGTTTCCTTATCCGGTGAAATAGGATTGCTCCACGCTCCCACCTCTGCTATGATCAAATCATTTTTTTCAGCTGCCACTTTATAAGCATTTACAAGGGCTGCATCTTCCCCGGGCGAAACAGGGCAATAAGCAGCCCTGTAATGAAGTATTTTGTGCAAGTTAACCCAATCCTCCGGCGAAGTATATTTCCCAAATACAGGGCCTCCAAAGCGGATTGCACGAGATGTGCGTGATTGAGCAGACAATCCTGAAGCTAATACTGTTAATCCTGCTACCCCGGCAGCCGATAAGGTAAGAAAGTTTCTTCGTTCCATAGGTTCAATTTAGTAGTCCCTCTATTGGGTACATTCATTTACTTACTTTCTTTACATTTCCCCAGCTGAAAATCGTTAATAGTTCGGACAGGAAAGTAAAGA